>CAKUMG010000747.1 GCA_934667465.1 uncultured Actinoplanes sp.
CCGTCGCCGCGCTGGAGGCCGGCGGCTTGGAGGTGCTCGACGTCGAGGCGCTGCGCCGGCACTACGCGCTCACCCAGCGCGCGTGGGTGCGCAACCTCGAGGACTCCTGGGACGACGCCGTCGCGGCCAGCACCGAGGGCCGGGCGCGGGTCGGGGGTGCCGGCGTTGGGCCAGCGCGACGTGGCGTACTCGGCCAGCGCCGTGATGGTCAGGGACGGGTTGACGCCCGGGTTCGCCGTGAGGACCGAGCCGTCGATGATGTGCAGGCCCGGGTGGCCGTACGCGCGCAGGTAGGGGTCGACGACGCCGGTGGCCGGGGTCGGGCCCATCGTGCAGCCGCCGATGAAGTGGCCGGTGGCCGGGCGGCCGATCAGTTCGGTGATCGAGCCCATGGGCACGCCGCCGATCCGGGCCGCGAGGCGGCGCGCCACGTCGTGCACGGCGGGAACCCACACCGGGTTCGGCGCGCCCACGCCCGGCCGACTCGTGAGCCGGCCCAGGCGACCCGGCCGGCCCGCGCAAACCGGCCGCCCCGAGCGACCCGGCCGGTCCGGGCAAACCGGCCGGCCCGAGCGACCCGGCCGGCCCAGGGGACCCGGCCAGCCCAGGGGACCCGGCCGGCCCACGGGACCCGGCGGGTCCAGGGGATCCGGCAGGCCCAGGCGACCGGACAAGCGCCGGGGCAATTCGGCGGGACGCCCGCGGACCATGCCCAGAAGCCACCCGCGGACACTGCCCCCGGAAGCACCGGAGGAACCAGATCGGAAGGGGAACACCCCCTGCCGGTAGAGCGTGATCGAGTTGTCCAGGGTCTGCATCCCGAGCAGGATCACCGACTGTTCCGACCACCGCCGCGGCGACACGTAGAGCGGCAGGTCCCGCCCCGCCCGTGCCAGCGTCTCGAGCCCGGCCAGCCACCGCGGCCGGCCCCCGGTGTCGTCGACGAGGACGGTGGCGAGCAACGCGAGCAGGTTGCTCCCGGCGCCGTAGCGGACCGGCTCGATGTGCGTGACCGCATCCGGATGCAGGGAGGCCGTGACCGCAATGCCGCGGCTCAGATCGGCGCCGGGCGTCCCGGTCCGGGCGCCGACGATGGACTCCGAGTTGGTGCGGCTCAGTTCACCCAGCCTCGGGGAAAGTGCGGGCAGCCGCCCGGTGTCGCGCAGCCGCAGCAGCAGCCGCTGGGTGCCGAGCGCCCCCGCCGCGACGACGACCTGCCGGGCGGTGAATGTGCGGCGCCGCAGCCCTCCGGTGGCGCGGGTCGTCACGCGGTACCCGCCGCCGGACAGGGGGTGCACGTCGGTGACCGTCGTGAGGGGATGGACCCGGGCGCCCGCGCGCTCGGCCAGGTAGAGGTAGTTCTTGACGAGCGTGTTCTTCGCCCCGACCCGGCACCCGGTCATGCACGAGCCGCACGAGGTGCAGGTGCGGCGCCCGGGCCCGCTGCCGCCGAAGAACGGGTCCGGCACGGCTGCACCGGGCCTGTCGCCGAAGAGCACTCCGACCGGCGTACGGCGGAAGGTGTGTCCCACGCCCAGATCGTCGGCGACCGCGCGCAGCGCCGTGTCCACGGGCGTGGTGAGCGGGCTGGTGACGACGCCCAGCATCCGGGTGGCCTGGTCGAAGCAGGGCTGCAGCACGGTCTTCCAGTCGGTGATCGCCGCCCAGCGGGGGTCGGCGTAGAACGCGTCCGGCGGCCGGTAGAGCGTGTTCGCGTAGCCGAGCGAGCCGCCGCCGACGCCCGCGCCGGTCAGCAGCAGCGCGTCGTGCAGCAGGGTCAGCCGCAGGATGCCGTAGCAGCCGAGCGCCGGCGCCCACACGTAGTCGCGCAGCCGCCACGAGGTGCGCGCGAAGTCGGTGTCGGCGAAGCGGCGGCCGGCCTCCAGGACGCCGACGCGGTAGCCCTTCTCGGTCAGCCGCAGCGCGCTGACCGAACCGCCGAAGCCCGAGCCGATGATGAGGACGTCGTAGTCGTACGCCATGAGTCACCGTGGCACCGGCGCCGAGCGGGTGTCAACGGGCGCGCCCGGACTTGTTGACACTCTGCCAACAGTGCGGCCATGGTGGACGGATGCCGACGGAACACGACGAGCTCGCCGATCTGGTCCGCGCGTTCCTCGCCAAGGAGGTGCTGCCGTACGCCGACCGGGCGCGCGCGCAAGGCCACCCCGACCGGGAGCAGTACCGCCGCGCCGGGGAGCTCGGGCTGCTGGGCCTGTCCGTGCCGGAGCAGTACGGCGGCGGGGGCGGCGACTTCACGCACGAGGCCGTGCTCCTGCACGAGCAGGCGTACGCGGGCGACACCAGCCTCGGCCTCGCCGTGCACAGCGGGATCGTCACCGGCTACCTGGTCGCGTACGGCACCGAGGAGCAGAAGCAGCGGTGGCTGCCCGGCCTGTGCAGCGGCGAGACGATCGGTGCGATCGCGATGACCGAGCCGGACGGCGGTTCGGACCTGCAGGCCCTGCGCACCCGCGCCGTGCGCACGGGCGACGGCTACGAGGTCACCGGCGCCAAGACGTTCATCAGCAACGGCGCGCTCGCCGGCCTGGTCATCGTCGCCGCCACCACCGACCGGGACGCCCGCGCCGCCGGGATCTCGCTGCTGCTGTGCGACGTCGCCGCCCCGCGCGCGGGCTTCCGCCGCGGCCGGCTGCTGGACAAGATCGGGCTGCACGGCAACGACACCACCGAGCTGTTCTTCGACCGCTTCCCGGCGGACGGGATCCTCGGCGGCGTGCCGGGGCGGGGGTTCGCGCAGCTCATGGGTCAGCTGCCGCAGGAGCGCCTGGTCATCGGGATCGGCGCCGTCGCGGCCATGGAGCGGGCGGTCGCGCTCGCCACCGCGTACGCGAAGGAACGCACCGCCTTCGGCAAGCCCCTGCTCGGCCATCAGCACACCCGGATGGTCCTGGCCGAATGCGCCACCCGGGCACGCGTCTCGCGCGTCTTCCTCGACGACTGCATCGCGCGGCACGCCCGCGGCGAGCTCGACACCGCCACCGCCTCGATGGCCAAGTGGTGGCTGACCGACGGGCAGTGCGAGGTCGTCGACCGCTGCCTGCAGATCTTCGGCGGCTACGGCTACACGACCGACTACCCGATCGCGCAGATGTACGCGGATGCGCGCGCGCAGAAGATCTACGGCGGCACCAACGAGATCATGAAGGAGCTGATCGCCCGTGCCCTCTGAGGAGGCCTACGTCCTGGACGCCGTACGCACGCCGCGCGGCCGGGGACGGGACACCGGAGCCCTGCACGGCGTCAAGCCGATCTCGCTGGTCACCGGCCTGATCGGCGCGCTGCGCGAGCGGGCACCGGGCTTCGAGCGGCACCTCGACGACGTGATCCTGGGCATCGTCACCCCGGTCGGCGAGCAGGGCGGCGACCTGCCGCGGGCCGCCGCGCTGCTGGCCGGGCTGCCCGAGACGGCCGGCGGGGTGCAGGTGAACCGTTTCTGCGCGTCCGGGCTCGAAGCGGTGAACCTGGCCGCCGCGCGGGTCCGCTCCGGCTGGGACGACCTGGTGCTGGCCGGCGGCGTCGAGTCGATGTCGCGGGTGCCGATGGGCTCCGACGGCGGCGCGTGGGCGATGGACCCGGAGACCGCCCTGGCCACGTCGTTCGTGCCGCAGGGGGTGGCCGCGGACCTGCTCGCCACGCTGCGCGGGCTGTCGCGGGAGGAGATCGACGACTACGCCGTACGCTCGCAGCAGCGCGCCGCCGCCCGCGCGCCCAGCCCGTCGGTGGTCCCGGTGACGGACCGGTCCGGGCTGGTGATCCTGGACGCCGACGAGCACCCGCGGCCCGGCACCACGGCCGCGGACCTGGGCAAGCTGGCGCCGTCGTTCGCCGGCACCCCGTTCGACGAGGTGGCGCTGCAGAAGTT
>CAKUMG010000748.1 GCA_934667465.1 uncultured Actinoplanes sp.
CGCCGCGCGCCTGTTCCGGGGAGAGATACTGGGCCGTGCCGATGACGGCGCTGGTCTGCGTCATCGTGGTGGCGCCGCTGGCCAGGGCCCGGGCGATGCCGAAGTCCATCACCTTGACCTGGCCGTTGCCCGTGATCATCACGTTGCCGGGCTTGATGTCGCGGTGGATGATGCCGTGCCGGTGGCTGAACTCCAGCGCGGCACAGATGTCGGCGATGATCTCGAGGGCACGCTTGGTGGGGATGCGCTGCTGGGCAGCGAGCTCCTCCTTGAGCGTGTGCCCGGGCACGAACTCCATGACGATGAACGGCTGACGCTCGCCGTTCGCCGAGGTCTCCTCGCCGGTGTCGTACACAGCGACGATCGCGGGGTGGTTCAGCGCGGCCGAGTTCTGCGCCTCCCGCCGGAACCGCTCCTGGAAAGTGGCATCGCGGGCCAGGTCGGAACGCAGCATCTTGATGGCCACGTCGCGGCCGAGCCGGAGGTCGCGCCCCCGGTGCACCTCGGCCATGCCGCCGTAGCCCAGCAGCTCGCCGACCTGGTACCTGCCACCGAGCAGGCGGGCCTGCGCCGTCATAACGTCTGTCGTCCTTCGGTCGCGGGGATGAGGCTGTGCGGGAGCCCAGCCTGCTTCGTAAGACGGTACGACGACGCCGCCGCGGGTTGATCGGCCACGCCCAGGGCGGTTCCGCTCCCCTGGTTCACCAGGAACGAAATCACACCGGCACAGAGCAGCACCAGAAGTGCGAGAACGACGGCCAGCACGATGAGGACCTGCCGGCCACCGCCCGACCCGCCACCCGGCTTGGGCGGCATCGGGGCGTGCGGCATGTTCGGAGCCGCCGGGTGCCTGTACGGCTGTTGTTGCTGCAGCGGGGGCACCGACGCCGCGCCCCGGGCTCCCTGCGCGCCGGAGACCGGCCGGGGCATCGGCGGGTACGGCGGGCGGGCCGTGCCGTAGCCGTTGGCCCCGGACGTGGGCGCCCCCGACTGCGGCCGGTTGGCCATCGCGGGCCCGCCGGACTGCGGGCGGTTCATCACCGGGGCGCCGGAGTGCGGGCGGCCCATCGGCGCCGCGCCGTTGACGGCCGGCTGGTGGACCTGGGTGGTCAGGGACGACGCCGCCTGCCGCGCGACCGCCGCCAGGGCCGCGGCCGTGGGCCAGCGCGCGCCCGGGTCCTTGGCCATCGCGCGGTCCACGATCGCCCGCACCGACGGCGGGATGTCGGCGGGCAGCGGGCGCGGGTGGTCCCGTACGTGCTTCATCGCGATCTCGATCGGCGTGGCGCCGTCGAAGGGCCGGTGCCCGGAGAGGCACTGGTAGGCGACGACGCCCAGCGCGTAGACGTCGGACGCGGCCGTGGCGACCGCACCGGACGCCTGCTCGGGCGAGATGTACGACGCCGTGCCGAGCACCGAACCGGCCACCGTGAGCTGCCCGACCAGCGCCGAGCGGGCGATGCCGAAGTCGGTGAGGACCAGCGTGCCGTTGGGACGGACGAGCAGGTTGCCCGGCTTCACGTCGCGGTGCACGATGCCGTTGGCGTGCGCGGCCTGCAGGGCGTCCGCGGCCTGCGCGACCAGCGCCATCGTACGGGCCGGCGTCAGCCGTCCGACCCGGCTGAGCGTGCGCGACAGGGCGTCACCCTCGACGTACTCCATCACCAGGAACGCCAGCTGCTGGTCGCTGCCGTAGTCGTAGACGTCGACCACCCCGGGGTGGTTGATCGTGGCCATGGTCCGCGCCTCGCCGCGGAAGCGCTCGGCGAAGCCGGGCTCGTCCAGCAGCGCCGGGAGCAGGATTTTGACGGCGACGGTCCGGCCCAGCACCTCGTCGGTGCCACGCCACACGTCACCCATGCCGCCGCCCGCGATCCGCTCGTCCAGACGGTAGCGGCCACCGAGGGTCACCCCAGGGCTGATCATCTCAGTCCCCTCCCCCTCCGGCCGCGGCCTTCATGATGAGCCCGGCGATGCGGGTCGCCTCGCCGCTCGCGCCGCCTCCGGGCACGTTCTCCAGCATGACGCATACCGCCGAGACGGCCTCGCCCTTGTCGTTGAACGCGAACCCGACGAACCAGCCGTGGTCGTCGGCGTCCTCGGCGTTCTCCGCCGTACCGGTCTTGCCGCCGACCTCGAGGCCGTCGACCTGCGCCCGGGTGCCGGTGCCGTTCTCGACGACGCTGACCATCATCTCCTTGAGGTCGCTCGCCACGCCGCTCTCGATCGGCTTCCGCAGGCTCTTCGGCGCGGCGTTGTAGATCGGCCGCCGGTCCGCGCTGAGCTGCTGCTGCACGAGGTACGGCCGCATCTGGTCGCCGCCGTTGGCGACGGTCGCCGCGATCAGCGCGCCCTGCAGGGTCGTCATCCGGACGTTGTTCTGCCCGATGGACGACTGGGCGAGCGCCGCCTCGTCGGTGCTGCCGTCCGGGTTGGCCATCTCACCGGTGCGGCTCGCCGCGACCTGCAGACCGCCACCGGTCAGGTTGCCGACAGTCAGATCGCCCTGCTCGAAGCCCCAGTCGCGGGCCTCCTTCTTGATCGCGTCGGCGCCGAGGTCCACGCCGAGCCGCGCGAAGCCGGTGTTGCAGCTCTCGGTCAGCGCCTGCTTGAGCGTGACCTGCGCGCCCGGGCAGGTGCCCGCCGACACATTGGTGATCGGATTGCCGGCGCCCGGTGCCGTGTAGGACGGGCCGGCCTGGATGTTGTCGTCCTTGCCGATGCCACTCCGGAGCGCCGCCGCCGCCACCAGGACCTTGAAGGTCGATCCAGGCGGGTAGACCTCGGCCACGCCTCGGTTGAGCAGCGGGTTGTCGTCGTCCTTGATGAGCTTGTCGTACGCGTCCTTGGCGACCTCGCCGGTGTGGCTCGCCAGCGGGTTCGGGTCGTAGCTGGGCATGGAGACCATGGCCTGCACGGCGCCGGTGCGCGGGTCGAGCGCGATCGCGGAGCCCCGCGTCACGCCGCGCTCGTTGTTGGTGAGCTGCTTCCAGGCGACTTCCTGCGCCTTGGTCTTGAGCGTCAGGACGATGTTGCCCCCGCCGTTGTTGTCACCGGTGAACATCGCGCTCACCCGGTCGGCGAAGAGCTTGTCGCTCGCGCCGGACAGGAAGTCGTCCTCGCTGCGCTCGATGCCGGTCTCACCCAGGTTCACCGGCTTGTAGCCGACGACCGGCGCGTACATCTCCTTCTCCGGGTAGGTCCGGAGGTATTTCAGCGAGCCGTCGGTGGCCTTGCTGACCGCCAGCGGCTGACCGTCGGCCTCGATGACACCGCGGGGAGACTCGTACTCCGCGACCTGGACCCGGCCGTTCCACTGGTGGGTGCGGTATTCGTCGGCCTTCTTGACCTGGATCCAGTTGAGGTTGGCGAACAGCATGGCGAAGAGCACGAAGATGACCACGCCGGCCTTGCGCAAGGGTGCGTTCACGGCTTGATCACCTCCGTCATGGCGCCGTGCAGTTGGGCGGGCGGTTGCTTGGGTCCGGCGGCCGGCGACGCCGAGCCACCGGGCGCGGGTTGCCGGGCCGCGTCCGAGATCCGTAGCAACATGGCGATGAGCAGCCAGTTGGCCATGAGCGACGAACCACCCGCGGACAGGAAGGGCGTGGTCTGACCGGTCAGCGGGATCAGCCCCGTGACGCCACCCAGGATGACGAACACCTGCAAACCCAGGGTGAACGACAGGCCACCGGCAATGAGCTTGCCGAACGAGTCCCGCACCCCGAGCGCCGCCCGCAGGCCGCGCTGGACGATCAGCAGATAGAAGACCAGCAGCGCGGTGAGGCCGAAGAGCCCGATCTCCTCACCGAGGCCGGAGTAGATCATGTCGGTCTCGTACTCGGGCACGAAGTCCGGCGACCCGGCACCCGGCCCCGTGCCGA
>CAKUMG010000749.1 GCA_934667465.1 uncultured Actinoplanes sp.
TGTTCCAGACCGGCGCGCCGATCGGCACCCGGTCCGCGCCGGGCACGTGCTGCCACGCGGTGACCTCCACCGCGGCCTCGGTCGGGCCGTAGAGGTTGTGCACCCCGCAGCCCGGCAGCGTCTCCACGGCCTTGTTGGCCAGCGTGGCGGGGAACGCCTCGCCGGCGACCTCCATCCAGCGCAGGCTGTCGCACTCCTTGGCCGCAGGCTCGCCGAGGAACGCCTCGAGCAGCGACGGCACGAAGTCCGCGCCGGTCACGCCCTCGCGCTGGATCAGGTCGGCCAGGTAGGCCGGGTCCCGGCGGCCGTCCGGCCGGGCGATCACGATGGCGGCGCCGGCCTGCAGCGGCGCGAACAGCTCGGGCACCGACACGTCGAAGCTGGCGGTGGTGCTCAGCAGCACCCGGTCCGCGGCATCGACGTCGAAGTGCGCCAGGCCCCACGCGAGCCGGTTCATGATGGCCCGGTGCGCGACCTGCACGCCCTTGGGGCCGCCGGTCGAGCCCGAGGTGTAGATGACGTACGCGGCGTTGTCCGGCGTGATCGTGCGCCGCGGGTTCGCCTCCGGGTAGCCGGACACGTCCGGCGTGCTCCCGTCGAGCACGAGCAGCGGCGACGCGCTGTGCAGCACCTGGCGTACCCGGTCCTCGGGAAGCTCGGTGTCCAGCGGGAGATAGGCCGCGCCGGCCTTGACCACCGCGTACAGGGCGATCAGCAGGTCCACCGACCGGGGGATCCGGACCGCGATCAGCTGCTCGGGGCCGGCGCCCTGCTCGATCAGCCAGTGCGCGAGCTGGTTGGCGCGCCGGTTGAACTCGCCGTACGTCAGCCGCTCCGCCTCCCCGATCAGCGCGATCCGGTCGGGGTCGCGCGCCACCTGGGCCTCGAACGCGCCCGGCAGGGTGTCCGGGGCGACCGGCTGCGCCGTGTCGTTGATCCCGCGCAGCAGCCAGTCGCGCTCCCGCTCGGACAGCACGTCGACGGCGCCGACCGGGGTGCCCGGGTTCTCCAGGACCTGCTCCAGCACCCGGACGAGCCGCCCGGCGATCACCTCGGCCGCGTCCCGGTCGAAGATGTTCGTCTGGTAGTCGAGCGACAGCCGCAGGTACGGGTCGGAGGAGTTGAGGGTGAGCGGGTAGTGCGAGCCGGCGAACGGCCGGATGCCCTCGATCGCGAAGCCCGCGGCGGTGTTCGCCTCGACGATGCCCGCCCGGTCGATCGGGTAGTTCTCGAACACCACGATCGTGTCGAACAGCGTGGGCAGCCCGACGCCGCGCTGGATGTCGGCCAGCCCGTAGTAGTGGTGGTCGAGCAGCGCGATCTGCCGGTTCTGCAGATCGGTCACGACCGCGCCGACGCTGTCGGTGGGCCGGCACTGCACCCGGGTCGGCAGGGTGTTGATGAACAGGCCGACCATCTCGTCGGAACCCGGCACGTCGGCCGGGCGGCCATTGACCGCGGCGCCGAACACCACGTCGGGGCGGCCGGTCAGCTTCGACAGCAGGATCGCCCAGGCGCCCTGCAGCAACGTGTTCAGCGTGACGCCGAGCTCCGCGGCCCGGCCGGCGAGCTCGCGGCCCTGATCGATCGAGAACGGCACCTCGACCCGGCCGAGGGCTGTCGCGTCCCCGGTCGGCGGGGTGTCCGGGGCCACCAGGGTCGGCTGGTCGAGCCCGGCGAGCTCGTCCTTCCACCGGGCGGCCGACGCGTCGCGGTCCTGGGCGGACAGCCAGGCCAGGTAGTCGCCGTAGCCGCGTACCGGGAGCAGGTCCTCGGTCTCGGCGTACAGGCGGATCAGGTCCTTGATCACCAGGGGTGACGACCAGCCGTCGAACAGGGTGTGATGCGCCGTGATCACCAGCTTGGACCGCTCCGGGCCGCAGGTGAGCAGCGCCAGGCGGAACAGCGGCGGCCGCACCGGGTCGAGCTGGTCGGCCCGGTCCTCGGCGAGGAAGGCGTCCAGCGCGGCGTTCTGTTCCTCGTCGCCCTGCCCTGTCAGGTTGATGTGCCGCCAGGGCAGGGCGACGTGATCCGGGACGACCTGGACGGGATCGCCGCCGGCCGTCGCGAGGAACGCGGAACGCAGGTTGGGGTACCTGCGCAGAAGCGCCTGACCGGCCGCGCGCATCCTTGTGGGATCGACGTGTCCGGACAGATGCAGCACGAATTGCATGTGGTAGACGTCGAAGGCACCGTCCGCCAGCGCCGCCTGGAACTGGATGCCGGACTGGCCCGGCGCCTGCGGCCATACCTCGGCCAGCCGGCCGTACCGCTGCTCCCAGCCCTCGATCTCGTCCTGCTGCGCCGTGACCAGCGGGGCGTCCGAGGGGGTGAGACCGCCGATGGGTGCGCGGCCGGCGTAGGTCGCCATCCCCCGCAGCACCTCGGCCCACAGGTCGGCCAGCTCGCCGACCCGCTCGCGGGACAGCAGCCCGGCGGGGAACATGAAGATCGTCTGGAGCTGGGTGCCGTCGGCGGTGTCGACGGCGACCGAGTTGACCTCGAGCGCGGAGAGCGCGGGCAGGTCCGGGTCGGGCATCGCGATCAGCTCGCTGGACCATGGCGACGGCACCCAGCCCTGCGCGCGCAGGTGCTCGGGCACGTCGGTGTCGGAGATCCGGCCCAGGTAGTTGAAGCCGATCTGCGGCGCCGGGTACTCGGCGAGCTGCTCGGCGGTCTCCGGGTTCAGGTAGCGCAGCAGGCCGTAGCCGAGGCCCTTGTCGGGCACCTCGCGCAGCTGCTCCTTGACCAGCTTGATCGCCGCCCCGGCACCCGCGCCGCCGGCCAGCACGTCGGCCAGGTCCACGCCCGGCACGGCGACCCGGGCCGGGTACATGCTGGTGAACCAGCCGACGGTCCGGGACAGGTCGGCGCCGGGGACGGCGTCCTCCTCGCGGCCGTGGCCCTCCAGCCGTACCAGGGTGGGCTGCGGGGCACCGCGCCACCGGTCCACCGCCAGGGCCAGCGCGGCGAGCAGCACGTCGGTGCCGGTCGCCCGGAACGCGGCCGGGAGCCTGGTCAGCACGGCCTCGGTGACCTCGGCGGGCAGCCGCAGCCGTACGGTGTCGACGGTGCCCATCACGTCCACCGCCGGGTCGAACGGCCGCTCGCCCAGCGGCGGGTTCGGCACCTCCAGCAGGTCGCGCCAGTAGTCCAGCTCGGACTCGCGCTCCGGCGACAGCGCCTCGGACTCCAGCGCCGCGGTCCAGCGGCGGGCCGAGGTGCCGACCGCGGGCAGCTCGGCGGGGCGGCCGGAGCGGATCCGGTCCCACGCCTCGGCGAGATCCGACATCAGGATGCGCCAGGAGACCCCGTCCACCACCAGGTGGTGCAGCACGATCAGCAGCCGGCCGGCACCGGACGGCGTGGTGAACCAGACGAAGTCCGCCACCACACCGGCCTGCGGGTCGAGCCGGCCGACCGCGGCGTCCAGCTCCGCCTCCGCCGACGCCAGCACGCCCGGCTCCGCCCACTCGCCGGCGCAGGCGACCGGGTGGATCAGGTCCGCGGCCCGCACGCTGCCGCGCGGGCGCACGTCGAGGGCCGGCTCGTCGCCGGGCACCAGCCGCGCCCGCAGCAGGTCGTGCCGGTCGAGGACGGCGTCCAGGGTCGCGGACAGCCCGGCCGCGTCGATGCCGCCCGGCAGTTCCAGGACCATCGCCATCGCGAACCGGTCGGTCCCGCCGCCGTTCTCGAACACCTGCCGGGCCACCGGCAGCAGCACCATCGGCCCGATCCCGCCGTCGGCGTCCTCGGCCAGCGCCGGCGCCTGGTCGCGGCGGGCGGAGGCCAGCTCGGCCAGCCGGGCCGCGGTCCGGCCCTCGAAGATCTCCCGGGTGGTCAGGTGCAGGCCGCGGGCCCGGGCCCGCGCCACCACCTGGAT
>CAKUMG010000750.1 GCA_934667465.1 uncultured Actinoplanes sp.
CCGCGACCGCCCCTGACCGGCACCGCATCATCCGGCACGGACAGGCGTGCGGGCTTCGGCGTCCCGCTCCACGGGGTAGCCCAGACGGCCCCGGGTGACGACGATCAGGATCACGGACAGGACGCCGTACGCGATGATGCTCGCGGTCAGAATCATGCGGCCGGGAAGCGTGGGGAAGAATGCCGGCCACAGGACGGACAACGCGTTGTTGTTGCTGATGTGCACGAGCGCGGACAGCGGCATGCTCTCGTGCGTGCGGTTGAAGACCCAGGTCATCACGATGCTGAGCAGAACCCCGACCACGGTGAACTGCACCAGCGTCAGCAGGTCCCGCCCGATCGCCCAGCCGGTCAGGAACAGCGGCAGGTGCCACCCCGACCACAACAGACCCAGCAGCAGCGTGCCAGGGAGCGGGCCGAGCCGGCGCTGCATGCGAGGCAGCGCGAAGTCACGCCAGCCGGGCTCTTCGGCCAGGCCCGTGGTGAACAACTGGATGACGAGCATCGGCAGGTAGAGCAGGAACGGCTTATCGACGGCATCGTCAGGTCCGCGAATGCGCCGGGGACGAGAAGGGTGGCCACGAGCAGGCTCGCCGGAACGACCACCAGGGTGAAGGCGTACCAGCGCAGAGGCGCGCGCCAGTGGGTCAGGCGCTGGAGCCAGCGATGCAACCCGTCGCGGCCCTCGACCCGCCACGTGACCAGGAACGCTGCCCCGAGCGGACCGAGGTAGGCACCGGGCAGCAGCCCGGCCAGTTCGTTCCAATGGAACGGGAACACGCCGATGCCGCCCTCGGACAGGACGTACGGTGTCCACAGCAGCCAGCTGAACCCGGGATCACCAACGCGGTGAGCACCAGACCCACGACGGTGACGACCGCGATGTACTCGGCGGCGGCTTCGAGGGCCCGGTGCCGCTCGCGATGACGCTGCTGCTGACGGCGCTCGCGGTGCTCGCCTTCGGCTGGGCCGAGGACCTGGCCGCGCGCCGGCGCCCGCGCCTCTGGCCCTCCACCCCGGCACCGCTCCCTTCCTGCTGCGGAGGAGCCGTCTCCTGGTTCGGCGACCGCCCCTGACCAGCTTTCCTGCTGAGTTTCGTGCCGCTGTCGCTTCAAAAATCGAGCACGGTCATGGGCTGCGCGAAGCCATCCGCACGCGCCAGCTCACGACAGTGATGGTCGAGGCGCTCGCCGACGATCTCCCGGAAGGCGAGTACTTCCTCCCCTTCACCCGCGGCGGCTTCCGCCAGCATGTGCTGGAGAACGGCCTCCTCGACTACGACGACCTGTGAGAACAGGCCCTGGGGCCGGCAAGGGAAGATCAAGCGGCGCTCGCGGCCTTCGTCGCCGTCGCCGGACTGGTCGGCCGCTCCGCGCGGCTTTGGCAAGCTGTCTTCGCGGCGCGAGCTCTTACGGCCCGGTCGATTGACCGACGTGGCCCGTGGGTGGCCGTCACCGGCGGGTCCACATCTGGACGCTGGGCGGGCGGGGCTGCTCCTCGGCCCAGCGGTGGAACCGGCGCACGGTCACCGTGTCCGGCTGCAGCCACCGCTCGTACGGCCCGGACGCCTCCGGCAGGAGCCGCAGCTCACCCGCCCGTTCCAGCAGGGCGCCGTTGATGCAACCGGCGACCCACGGCCCAACGCGCTCCCGGCCACCGGTTCCCAGCCGGACATCTCATCGGTCAGGGCATGTGACTCGATCATGTGCGTGACCGACGAGCTGACCTCAAGGAACGGTCCGCCCCGCTAGGTTCGGGTGGATCAAGCGGCGTTCGTCAGTGCCGCGTCGATGGCTCGGTGCAGTGCCGCCCTGCTGATCGTGACGATGCCCTCGGGTGCTGCCGAGTCGTGCTGAAGGCCGGCGAGGATGTAGTCCTGCATGAGCCGGGACGGTGTCGTTCCGCGCCGGTCGGCTTCGGCCTCGAGTGCCTCGGACCATTCGGCGGGCAGCCGTACGGAGTGCACGATCTTCGCCCGGGGGCGCTCGTTGACCACTTCGGCGCCGGTCCAGTCACGGCTGTCGAGTGCGGCTTGGATCTCGCTGTTGCCGGTCATGGCTATCCCTTCAGCATCCGCTCGATGGAGGCGATCTCGGCATCGTCGAGGGAGGCGCATTCAGCGTAGACGACGCGTATACGCGGTTGAGAGCCTCCTTCGGGCCCTCGTGCTCTTCGGGGATCTTTACCGGAATCGGTACAAGTATCGCGACGGGCGACCGGCGCAGCCCATGGCCGGGCGGCGGGGTGGTAGCTGGGGCAAGTGCGGCGGAGTGAAATATTCTCGCCAGTACGGGGGAAATGGGCGCTAGCCTGAGCGAATGGGGCAGGCCGGACAGTTGGCGGCGTCGGCGGAGGCGGCCGCCGGGGCCTCGGCGCTGGTGTTCCGGGCCGGGGCGCTGCTGTGTGCGCTGCGGCTGGGCGAGGTCATCGAGACCATGCGCCCGCTGGCTACGCACCCCTTGGCCGGGACGCCGGGTTATGTCAGTGGAATCTGCATCATGCGGGGGATTCCGACGCTGGTCGTGGATGTGGCCCGGTTGCTGGGCGGCGGCACCGCCGAGGTGACCCGGTTCGTGGCCGTGCGGTCCGAGCGGGGGCCGGTGGCGTTCGCGACCGGGGAGATCCAGGGGGTGCGGCCCGTCGCCGCCGACCCGGATGCGCGGCACGAGAACCTGCTCGGTGACGCCCCGGCGCGGCTGGTGGCGGCCGTGGGGACCATCGACGCCGAGCCGGTGCTGCTGTTGCAGAGCATGCGGCTGGTGCCCGACGAGGTCTGGGCCGCCGCGGCGCTGGCGGACCGGTCGTGAGCGCCGCCCCCGAGGTGGCGAAGTTCCGCCGGGTCCTCGCCACCACCCTGGGCTGGAGCTTCGACGACAACGACGTGGACACCCTGGCGCAGGTGCTCGACCGGCGTGCCGAGGCGACGCGGCTCAGCGCTGCGGCGTACCTGTCGCGGTTGATCGGCGGCGACTGGGACACCGAGCTGACGGTGCTCACCGAGCTGCTCACGATCAACGAGACGTACTTCTTCCGGCACGGCGAACAGTTCCGCGCGCTGAGCGAGGCGGCGCTGCCGGAGCGGATCCGGGACCGGGCCGCGCAGCGGGTGCTGCGCATGCTGTCGGTGGGCTGTTCCTCCGGCGAGGAGGCTTACACGCTCGCGATCGTCGGGCTGCAGGCGGCGATCGGCCCGGACTGGATCGTTTCGGTGCTGGGCCTCGATGCCAGCCCGGCGGTGCTCGAGCGGGCCAACGCGGCGCGCTATTCCGCCTGGTCACTGCGGGAAACCCCGGATGCCGTACGCGAGCGCTGGTTCCGGCACACCGACGGTCACTACGAGCTCGACCCGCGCGTACGGGGCGCCGTGCAGTTCCGGCTCTGCAACGTGGCCGCGGACGACGCGTCGCTGTGGCGGCCCGGCCAGTACGACGTGGTGTTCTGCCGCAACCTGCTCATGTACCTGACGCCGGAGGTCCAGGCGGCGCTGGTGCACCGGATGACCCGGGTGCTGGCGCCGGGCGGCTTCCTCTTCCTGGGCCACACCGACTCGCTGGGCAGCCGGCCCGAGGGGCTCGAGCCGCAGCACACGCACGGCACGTTCTACTACCGGCGCGGCGAGCCGACGGCACCGGCGCAGCTACCCGAGCCCGCCCGCTCCCGGCCCTCGATCGTCCAGGCCCCGGCCCCGTCGAAAGCCGCCCCACCCACCGGCCCGGCATCGGCAGGCTCGGCATCGGGAGGCTCGGCGGCGTGGCCCGGCGCGGCGGGCGCAGCAGCTTCCGGGACGAGCGGCGCAGTGGCAGGCGGCCCGGCAGCGGGCGGCACGGCGGCGCGCTGGCCCACGCCGGGCGGGATGTCGTCAGGCGGCCCAGCAA
>CAKUMG010000751.1 GCA_934667465.1 uncultured Actinoplanes sp.
GAAGTTGCCCGCGAACACGCTCTGCGTGGTCGTGGGGCCGGCCTCGACGTCGACCGCGTCGGTGATGATGCCCGACTGGGTCTTCAGCGCGACGCGGGCCGCGACCTCCTTGCCCTCGGTGGTCGAGGGCACCAGCACGGCGGCCTTGCTGAAGTAGAGCCGGCCGACCTTGTGGAGCGCCGACGCGAACCGGTCGGCGGGGAAGGTGATCGCGTGCCGGCGGGGCGTCTGCCGGGAGGGCTGCTCCCGGAACGCCTCCGCGGGCAGCTCGTCGAGCATCCTGTTGGCCGCCAGGTCGGCGACCACCCGGCGGACCTGGTCCGGGGCGAGCCGCCCGGCGAGCCGGGCGAACTCGGCGACCAGCCGGGCCACCGTCTGCGTCCCGTCCATGACCAGCGCGAGCTGCCACTCCTCGTGGGTCAGCCGCAGATAGCCGGGGTCCGTGCCGGGATCGTCCGGCGAGCGCAGCATCACGTAGTGCGTGCCGCGCACGCTGATCAGCGAGGTCGCCTCGATGCCGGAGCGCAGCGCGGGCCGGGCCCGGGCCGGGTCGATCCGGTCGACGACGGCGCCCCACAGATCGGGGTCGGCGGGCCCGCACGGCTCGCCCGGGGCCCGTCCGGCCAGGGCGTCCCAGACGCTGCTGCGGGTTTCGACGTCGGTCACTGAGGTTCGGCCTTCCCATCCGCTACGGCGAATGGAGACTAGGCGGTGAGCAGGGGGTAAAGCGAGACCCAGTTCGCGTACCTGTGGACGAATACCGGGCAGACTCAGCGAACCGGACACAAAGGTACGGTGGGCGATCGCAGCCAACCCCCTTGGCTGCGACCACCCACCGTGCGGGATGCCGCCCGATGGCCCGGGCGGCATCAAGCCTGCGTCAGGCGGCCTCGGTCAGCGTCGCGCTGACGGTCTGCTGCTGCCCGTTGCGGGTGAAGACGATCTCCACCGTGTCGCCCACCTTGCCGGCCTGGATGAGGCCGACCAGGTCGTCGGAGTCGTTGACGGTCGTGCCGTTGACCGAGGTGATCACGTCGCCCTGCTCGAGCCCGGCCTTGGCGGCCGCGCTGTTCTCGGAGACGGTGCTGACCAGGGCGCCGCCGTTCTCGCTCTCGGTCACGCTGACGCCGAGCGCGGGGTGGCTGACCTTCTCGCCCTTCATCAGCGACTCGACCACCGTCTTGACCTTGTCGCTCGGGATCGCGAAGCCGAGGCCGATGTTGCCGGTGCTCTGCCCCGAGGTGTAGATCGCCGAGTTGATGCCGATGACCTCGCCGTTCGTGTTGACCAGCGCGCCGCCGGAGTTGCCCGGGTTGATCGGGGCGTCGGTCTGGAGCAGGCCGGACATGCTCTGGGTCCCGGACTGCTGCTGTTGCTGCTGCTGGCCGCCGAAGGGGTTCTGCGGGGTCTGCTGCTGCTCCTCCTCGCCGCTGGACTGGATGGTCCGGTCCTTGGCGCTGATGATGCCCTCGGTGACCGAGCCCTCCAGGCCGAGCGGGCTGCCCAGCGCGAGCACGGTGTCGCCCACCTGCATGTTGGCGCTGGAGCCGAGGCTGGCGGCCTTGAGGTCGGAGACGCCGGTGGCCTTGACGACCGCGAGGTCGGTGCGCGGGTCGGTGCCGGTGACGGTGGCCTGGGCCTTCGTGCCGTCGGCGAAGATCACCGTGACGGCGCCGCCCTGCGCGGTCGACACCACGTGGTTGTTGGTGACGATGTAGCCGTCGCCGGTGAGGACCACGCCGGAGCCTTCGCCGTCCTGCGTGGTGATGGACACGACGCTGTCCTTGACCGACGAGACGATCTGGGCGAGCGAGGAGCGGTCCACGACCCGGGTCACCGAGCTGTTGCTGGTCTGCACGCCGCCGGAGCCGTTGCCGTCGCTGAACGCCAGCGCCGTGGCCGCGCCGACACCACCCGCGCCGAGCGCGATCACCAGGGCGGCCGCGCCGGTGAGGAGCGCCTTGCGCCCGCGGCCGGCCTTGGCCGGGTCACGCTGCTGCTCGTAGGGGCCGGCGACCGCCGTGGCCCAGATCGGGGCGTCGGTCTGGTTGCCGTTCCACTGCTGGCCGTCGCCGGGCCGGCCGTCGGCGCCCGGGACCCCGGACTGCGGGGCGGCCTGGGCGTACTGCTGCTGGCCCTGCCACTGCTGCTGCTGGTAGGCGTTGTAGGGCGGGTACTGCTGCTGCCCCGGGTAGGGCTGCTGCCCGTACGCCGGCTGCTGGCCGCCGCGCTGCCAGGGCGAGCCGAGCCATTGGCCGGGCTGCTGCTGGGGCGGCTGCGACTGCGACTGGGGTTCCTGCGGAACCGCACTCTGCTGCGCCGTGATCTCGGACGTCCCCCGCTCCGGGCTGCTGCCTTCGTGGGAGGCGTCCGCGGGCCGGTGCGACTGCTCCTCGGAAGAGGGGCTCTCGTGCCGCTGCGGGGTCTCGTGCTCGTTCATGTCCCCCACATTGCTCCTGTCGTCTCCGTCTGACCTGTGCTACTCCTGGACGTTTTCTGAGAATGGCACCGCGCCCGGATCGTCAGCTTTCGTCCGGGACGAGCGCCGGCAGCGTGACCCGGAAGGTGGCACCCTGCCCGGGCTCGCTGATCACCTCGACCGAGCCGTGGTGCGCCCGGACGATGGCCGCCACGATGGCCAGGCCGAGGCCCGTGCCGGTGGCCTGCCGGTCGGTGCGCCGGGTCCGGGCCTCGTCGGCGCGGTAGAACCGCTCGAAGACGCGTTCGCGCTGCTCACCGCTGAGCCCGGGGCCGGTGTCGGAGATCTCGATCACGGCCCGGTTGCCCGGCGCGGTGGTCAGCGCCAGCGTCACCGAGGCCTCCGGCGGGGTGTGCACGAGCGCATTGGTCATGAGGTTGCCGATGACCTGCCGTAGGCGCGCGTCGTCGCCGTACGCGACCAGCTTCTCCGGCGAGTCGCGCACCTCCAGCTCGATCCTGCGCTCCGGCGCCGTCGCCTGCGCGGCCTGCACCGCGTCCAGCGCCAGCACAGGAAGCTCCACCGGGGCGAGGGTGACCGGCCGCTCCCGGTCGAGGCGGGCGAGCAGCAGCAGATCCTCGACGAGCAGACCCATCCGGGCAGCCTCGTCCTCGATCCGGCGGACGAGCTTGGCGACGTCCTCGGGGTTGGCGACCGCGCCCTGCCGATAGAGCTCCGCGAAACCGCGGATGGAGGTCAGGGGGGTACGCAGCTCGTGCGACGCGTCGGCGACGAACTGCCGCATCTTCTCCTCCGAGCGGACCGCGCGGGCCTCGGAGGCGAGCGCGGCGTCGGCGGCGTCGCGGGACTGCGACTCGGCGGCGCGGGCCGCGGTCTCGGAGAGCGCGCGGGCGGTGAAGGCGGCCTCGATCTGGGCCAGCATCGCGTTCAGCGCGCGGGACAACCGGCCCAGCTCGGTCTGCGGCTCGCCCTCGTCGGGCTCGGGATCCGGGACGCGCTGGGTGAGGTCGCCCGCCGCGATGGCCGCCGCGGTGCGCTCGATCTGCACGAGCGGGATCAGGCTCTGCCGCACTATTGCCGCCCCGATCGCCGCGAGGGCGAACAACACGCCCGCGCCGACCAGGATGTCCACCCAGATGAGCCGGCTGATCGCGTCGTCGATGCCGATGAGCCGCTGGCCGACGTGCAGCACGGTGCCATTCGGCATGTAGGTGATCAGCATCCGCCAGTGCACGCTGCCGTCCGGCGACGAGACGGTGTACTGCTGGTCGAGCTTGCCGTTGACCTCTTCCAACCCCTTGACCAGCGGCGGGAGCTGATCGGGGCGCAGATTCTCGTCGTAGTAGAGGTCCTCGGAGCTGCCGACGCCGTCGACGCTCGTCGCATAGACGTAGTAGTCGGCAGGCAGCGTCACCTGCTGGTTCCAGCGCAGGC
>CAKUMG010000752.1 GCA_934667465.1 uncultured Actinoplanes sp.
CGGTCGCCCAGACGATGGTGTCCACCGCGGTGAAGGTGCCGTCGGCCTCGCGCACGCCGCGCGGCTCGATCGCGGTGAACATCGGCCGCCGGGTCAGCGCGCCGCGGTCGCGTGCGGCGATCGCGTACGGCGTCCAGATCAGCCCCGTGTAGGAGACGACGCTGCCGGTGGGCCGCCCGGCCTCCACGTCGGCGAGCACCTTCGCGACGGTCTCGCGTCCGGCCACCTCCGGCTCGAACGCCGTGTCGCGGAACACCGGCTCGCGGCGGGTGTACCAGAACGTCGTCGCCGACCGGGAGATCTCCTCCAGCTGCTGCACGGCCGAGATCCCGCCGCCGACCACCGCGACCCGCGACCCGGCGAGCTGCTCGGCCGAGACGTACTCCCGGGTGTGCAGCTGCCGGCCCAGGAAGGTGTCCTGCCCGGGATAGTGGGGCAGCACGGGGTTGGTCCACGTCCCGGTCGCGTTGATGATCACCTCGGCGTGCCACACCCCGGCGGTGGACTCGACGACCAGCCCGGCGCCGCCGTCCGGGCGTACGGCCGTCACCCGCACCGGCCGCAGGATCGGCAGGTCGCTCACGCCCTCGAAGTCCGCGAAGTACCGCGGCACGGCCGTCCGGCTGGGCTCACCGGGATCGACCGGCGGCCGCGGGAACCCGGGAAGATCGAAGATCCCGTTCACGGTCGCCATCCGCAGCGACTCCCACCGCTCCCGCCACGCCCCGCCCGGCTCGGCCGCCGCGTCCAGCACCACGAAGCTGTCGCCGTCCGAGCCGGCCAGGGCACTGCGGAAGCCCCGCCGCTTCAGATGGTAGGCCGCGGAGAGCCCGGCCTGCCCGCCCCCGATGACCACCACCGTCGCCTGTCGCACAGCAGACGCCAACCACCCGCCGCGACCTGCTATTCCGCGTCGCTAGCCGGTGGCGGCGCTGTTGCGGACGATGACCAGGATCAGGCCGGCGGTGATGAGGGCCGAGGCGAGCACGGTCACCACCGTGGAGGCGTCGAGCGGCGCGTCCGTGCGGTCGGCGACGCGTTTGGCCACGATGACCGCCAGGATCGGGCCGAGGAGGGCGACGATCAGGGCCACCACCGGCAGGCCCACCGCCAGGTCGCCGCCGGTTTCATGGCCGGCCCAGCGGAGGAGGGACCACGCCGCCAGGCCGACGGCGCCGCCCAGGGCGCCGAGACCCACGTACAGGACGGAGGCGCCCTTGATCGGCTTGGTGGCCTGGGTGCGGGCGGCGATGGCGGCCGCGTCCTGGAGGTATTCGTCGGCGTCGCGGTCGCGCTGGCGGGGGACGGCGGGTTCGGGTGGGCG
Source organism: uncultured Actinoplanes sp. (assembly GCA_934667465.1). Classification (GTDB taxonomy): domain Bacteria; phylum Actinomycetota; class Actinomycetes; order Mycobacteriales; family Micromonosporaceae; genus Actinoplanes. The sequence continues at coordinate 1,325 of CAKUMG010000752.1, forward strand.
GCCGAAGCGTTCGGCGGGGCGGCCGGCCTTGTGGGCGAACTCGACCCACAGGCCTTCGACCTCGGCGTCGACGTCCTCGAGGCGGCGCTGGGCCTCGTCGAGCGCTTCGGCCGTGGAGCGGATGCGGCGGTCGGCGGCCCGTACGGCCTCGTCGGCCTCGGCGGCGCGGCTGTTGTGCCAGGCGTGGGCCTCGTCGCGGTGTTTGGCGGCCTCGTTGTCCAGCTGGGTCAGCTTGCGGACGACGCTGCGGTAGTCGGCGGTCCGCCGCTCGAGCACGCCGTCGGCCTCGGGCACGCCGGAGCGCGCGTCGGCGGGCGCGGCGGACGGCCCGCCTGGAGGCGCAGCGGACGGCCCGCCTGGAGGCGCGGCGGAAGGCACGCCGTCGGCGTCAGAGTGAGTCATGAGGGTCCGTAGGGGATGATTACTTCGGCGCCGCGGTGGACGGAGCGGTCGAAGTGGAGGGCCCGCCACGGCCGGGGGTACCAGGCGGGGGAGCCGTGCCCGGGATAGTAGGGCGACAGCTCACTGCCGTGCACGTCGAGCGCCACCCACGACCCGATCACGTCGGTGCGGCTGGCCTGCCCGCCGAGGGTGTCGCGGAGCAAAGAGGCCCCGCGCCACCAGCCGATGGTGTGGATGCGGCGTTCCGGGCCCTGTTTGAGGATCTGCCGGAGCGCGTTGCCGCTGCGGGCCGGTGCCGCGTCGACCGCGTAGAGCAGCAGGAACATCGGCAGGTCGGTGGGGCTGCCGTACTCGATGCGGTCGGTGGCGTTCTCCAGGAGCAGGTCGATGTCGTCGGCCGGGAAGTAGCCGGTGTCGGGAGGCAGGAAGCCGCGCAGCGCCTCCACAGCCGCGTCGGCGTCGCTGTCGAGGCAGGCGACCTGGAACTGGGCGGCGCCCGGGGCGAACTGGGCGGCCAGGGAGCGGGCGGCGGTGTGCAGGACGGCGCAGGCCTCGTCGACGCGGGTGCCCATGACGGCGATGTTGCGTCCGGGTGCGCGCCGGAGCACCGTACGGGCGGATCGTGCCTCGACGTCGATGGTCTCGCCGAGCAGGACCACCGGCGCCGCCACCGAGCCGGCCGGGTCCATGGCACGGTAGTCGGGGCTGTCGTCGAGGCGCGGGATCGCGTCGCCGTCGAAGAGCCGGGGCGGCGGCAGGTCGGGGGAGCGACGGCGCCACAGCTTGTGCTGCAGGGCGCTCCACCGTTCGCGGTCGCCGGCGTCGGGGACCCGGACGATGCGGTTGGCCTCGAGCGCGCCGGAGTCGGCGTTGACCACCGCGTGGTAGCGGGGCAGCACGTCCGCGGCGGTGTTGGTCTCGGCGAGGATGCGGCGGGCCTTGGGCAGGGCGATCCGCAGCGAGAACTGCGCGACCAGCGCGGGCCGGCCCCACAGCGCCTCGATGCCGGAGACGTCCTGGCTGGCCAGCACGAGGTGGATGCCCTGGGAGCGGCCGCGGCGGGCCAGGTCCTCGAGGAGGTCGACGGCCTCGGCGGCCACCGCGTCGCGGCCGGCGAGCAGCACCTGGAACTCGTCGACGACGGCCACGATCCGCGGCCAGACGCCGGACGGGTCCTCGGCGCGCAGCTCGGCGAGGTTGGTCACCTCGTGCCGCTTGGCGGCGTCGGCCCGGCTGCGCAGCTCGGCGCCGAGGAAGCGCAGCAGCGCGAGACCGAACTCGCGGTCGGTGTTGACGTTGACGCCGACCAGCCGGACGTGCGGCAGCCAGCTCGGGTCGCGCCGGCCCGGGGCGAACCGGGCGAACGACACGCCCTCCTTGAAGTCGAGCAGGTAGAACGCCAGCTCGGCGGGGGAGTAGCGGGCGGCGAGCGCGCCCATCCAGGCGTAGATCAGGTTGGTCTTGCCGGTGCCGGACGGCCCCGCGATCAGCGCGTGCGGCGGGTAGTCGGCGAGCGTCACGGCCACCGGCGACCCCTGCGGGCTGTCGCCGAGCGGCGCGGTCAGCGCCTTCGCCGCACTCTCCTGCCACTCGTGTGCGGGCAGCAGGCTGTCGAGAGCGACCGGGGCGGGTCCCGCGGCGACGGTGTCGGCGATCTTGCGGCAGGTGGCGGTCACCACCGCGGGGGAAGGACCTTGATCCAGCTGTACGGGCAGGTCACCGCAGCCGCTCAGCCGTGCCCGGTCGCCGGGCTCGGCCGTCACGGTCTCGATCCCCGGAGCGTCCACCACCGGCAGGTCGCGGACGATCAGATGCACCCCGCAAGCGGCACCCGTACGCAGCAGGCGCTCGAACTGCCCCCGCTCGTGCCGGGACAGCTCGTCGGAGCGGCCCGACCCGAGCAGCACCGCGATCCGCCACGGCTCGGGGCGGCGCCCGGTGGCGGCCGCGAGTTCGCGCAGCGACGAGTATTCGCCGGCGAGGACCGTCTCGTTGATCCGCCGCACGTGGTCGACCAGCTCGTCGAGGAGCGCGCCGAGCCCGCCGGGGCCGACGAAGCGCAGCACCCCCGCGACCGCGAGCGGGGCGAAGCCGGCCAGCCCGCCGCCGAGCTGCTCGGGGTCGTAGCCGGTGAGCACTACCC
>CAKUMG010000753.1 GCA_934667465.1 uncultured Actinoplanes sp.
GTGCGCAGGCGTGGTGGGGCGGCGACGACCGCTACTTGGAGCAGGTCACCCGGCACCGGCGGGCCGATCGCGTGACCCTTATCGATCACGTGCTCGGCGCGCTGCGGGTGCTGGCCACGCTGCCGCCGATCGAGGTGCTGGTGCCGCCGCCGGGACAGGTGACGCGGGTCCGGCGGTCGGCGGCGTCCGAGGCGCTGCTCAACCGGGTGCGGGCGCTGCTGGCGAAGGCGGAGTCGACCACGTTCCCGGCGGAGGCGGAGACCTACAGCGCCAAGGCGCAGGAGCTGATCTCGCGGCACAGCCTCGGCGATGCGCTCCAGACCGGGGAGGACGCGCAGGTCACGCCGTATGCGCGGCGGATCGGCATCGATCACCCGTACGAGAACGAGAAGGCGTCCCTGCTCGACGCCGTGGCCCGGGCGAACCGCTGCCAGGTGGTGTGGTCGCCGGAGTTCGGCTTCGCGACGGTGTTCGGATTCGACGCGGATCTGGACGCCGTCGACCTGCTGCAGGCGTCGCTGCTGGTGCAGGCGCACCGGGCGATGGCGCGCGACGAGCCGAAGGGCGGCAAGGCGGGGCGGGCGCGGCTCAAGGCGTTCCGGCAGTCGTTCCTGGTCGGCTATGCGGTCCGGATCGGCGAGCGGCTCGCCGAGGCGGACCGGGCCGCGATCGCCGACACGGCGGATGCGGCTTCGCTGCTGCCCGTGCTGCTGTCACGGGAGGTGCGGGTGCGTGAGGCGCGGGAGCGGTCGTTCCCGCGGACCGTGCGCGGCCGGGGGTTCCGGGTCGACAGCGAGGAGGGCTGGGAGTCCGGCCGCAGCGCCGCGGACGAGGCCTCTCTACGCTGACCGGGTGTCCGTGACGCTCGAGCCCTTCCGGGCCCATGTGCCCGACGGCGACCTCGCCGCCCTGCGCGACCGGTTGCGGCACACCCGCTGGCCGGAGCGCGAGACGGCACCCGGTCAAGGCGTGGAACTGGACGTCGTGCGCGACCTCTGCCACTACTGGGCGGAGGAGTACGACTGGCGCAGGGCCGAGGCGCGCCTGGACGCCGTGCCTCAACTCCGGGCCACGGTGGACGGTCTCGGCATCCATGTGTTGCACGCCCGGTCGCCGCACCCGGACGCACTGCCGCTGGTGCTCACGCACGGCTGGCCCGGCTCGGTGCTGGAGTGGGCTGGGCTGATCGGCCCGCTCACCGACCCGCCGGATCCGCGGGACGCCTTCCACGTGGTGCTGCCGTCCCTGCCCGGCTATGGCTTCAGCGACCGGCCGACCACGCCCGGCTGGGGGGTGCACCGCATCGCGGGCACGTGGGCCCGGCTGATGGCAGCCCTCGGATACACCCGGTACGGCGCGGCCGGCAGCGACTGGGGCACGAGCATCTCCAGCCTGCTCGGGACGGCGGATCCGGCACATGTGGCCGGTGTCCACCTGGTGCCGCCGCTGGCCGGGCCGCCGCCGGACGATCCGCTGACCGCTGCCGAGCGGGACGCGCTGGACCGGATGCACGAGCGTGGGCGGTCGTCCTCGGCATACTCGGACGTGCACCGCACCGCGCCGCAGACGATCGGCTACGCCCTGGCGGACTCCCCGGCGGCTCTCTGCGCCTGGCTCGGGGAGAAGCTGCTCGGCTGGGCCGACCCGGCCCGCCCGCTCACCCGGGACCAGGTGCTCGACCAGGTGTCGCTCTACTGGCTGACGGGTACGGGCGCCTCGGCGGCCCGGCTCTACGCGGAGAGCATCGCCGAGGTCGCGTCCTGGATCGACGGCCGGGACACCGCCCCGGTCGACGTTCCGGTGGGAGCCTCGATCTTCACGGCCGAACTACCCCGCCCGTCCCGGCGCTGGGCGGCCCGCCGCTATCCGGACATCCGCTACTGGGCCGAGCACGACCGCGGCGGTCACTTCCCCGCCCTGGAAGTCCCCGACCTGCTGGTGGTCGATCTGCGGGCCTTCTTCCGCGGCCTCCGGTAGGGGCGGACAGCTGACGGACACCGCCCGCTGGAGCGCCGTTCATCGGCCATTGGCTACGCACCGTTAGCTTCTGGACACCACAGGCTATCGGGAGGCATCGATGGATCGGCGAACTCTGTTGCGGGCCACACTGGCAGGGGCGGGTGGGACGGCGCTGCCGTTCACCGCATGGTCGGCGGCCTATGCGGCACCGGCACAGAACGCGGCCGGGCCGTACGGGGCGCTGCGCGCGGCGGACGCCAACGGGATCCAGCTGCCGGCCGGGTTCACGAGCCGGGTCGTCGCGCGGTCGCGGCAGGTCGTGCCCGGGACCTCGTACGTGTGGCACGACGCGCCCGACGGCGGGGCGGTGATCCCGAACGGCAGCGGCTGGATCTATGTGTCCAACTCCGAGACCAGCGCGTCGGCGGGCGGCGGTGCCTCCCGGATCGTGTTCGACTCCACGGGCGCGGTGACCGGGGCGTCGCGCATCCTGTCGGGCACCAACACCAACTGCGCGGGCGGCAGGACGCCGTGGAACACGTGGCTGTCGTGTGAGGAGGTCACGCGGGGTCAGGTGTACGAGACGTATCCGCTCGGGGGCACCGCGGCGGTCCGGCCCGCGATGGGGCGGTTCAAGCACGAGGCCGCCGCCGCGGACCCCGTCCGGCAGGTGATCTACCTGACCGAGGACGAGACCGACGGGCGCTTCTACCGGTTCGTGCCGTCCGTGTGGGGCAACCTGTCGGCGGGCACCCTGCAGGTGCTGACCGCGGGCACGGCGACGAGCGGCACGTTCACGTGGACGACGGTTCCGGACCCGGACGGCTCGCCCACACAGACGCGCTACCAGGTCGCGGGCGCCAAGGTGTTCAACGGCGGCGAGGGGTGCCACTACGCGAACGGGACCGTCTGGTTCACGACGAAGGGTGACAACCGGGTGTGGCAGGTGGACCCGGTGGCGCGCACGTACGAGCTGGCCTACGACGACAACCTGGTCACCTCCGGCTCGGCGCCGCTGACCGGTGTGGACAACGTCACGGGATCGTCGTACGGGGATCTGTACGTCGCCGAGGACGGCGGGAACATGGAGATCTGCATGATCACGCCGGACGACCGGATCTCGGTGTTCCTGCGGGTGACCGGGCAGGGCTCGTCGGAGCTGACCGGGCCCGCGTTCACGCCGGCGGGCGACCGGCTCTACTTCTCGTCGCAGCGGGGCACGTCCGGTGCGTCGTCCGGATCGGGCGGGATCACCTATTGCGTGACGGGACCCTTCCGGAAGTAGGCAGCTCCGCCCGGATGGTCGCGGCAAAGGCGTGACCATCCGGGCGGATCGCGCCGCGCAGAGGGGCGGTGCGGGCCGCCGTGCTTGAAATGAACGCGGCGGCCTCGAGTGCCCGTACCTACCAGTTCTTGTTCTTGAGCAGGGCGTGAGCCGCCTCGATCGACGCCCACGACTTCGGCTGCGAAGGCGGCGCGGCAGCCGAGCGGGCGGCCGGCAGCGCAGGCTTCGACGGTGTGAACAACCACACCTCGAACAGCTCGTCCAACTGCTGGCCCGAGATCTTCTCGGCGAGCGCGATGAACTCGGCCGTGTTCGCGTTGCCGTGCCGGTGATCCGCGGCCCAGGTCCGCACGATCTCGAAGAAGTCGTCGTCACCGACCGTGAGGCGCAGCTGGTGCAGCGTCGCCGCGCCGCGGTCGTAGACGGCGCCGTCGAAGATGTTCGCCGCGCCCGGGTCGCCCGGCGGGATCGTCCAGAAGTCGTCGGGCGACGTGGCGTAGATGTAGTCGAAGATCTCCTGCGCCGTGCCCTCGCCCTGCTCCTCGGACCACAGCCACTCCGCGTAGCTGGCGAAGCCCTCGTTGAGCCAGATGTCGCGCCACTGCTCGAGCGCGACCGAGT
>CAKUMG010000754.1 GCA_934667465.1 uncultured Actinoplanes sp.
CGCCCCGATCCGCTTGCTCAGGTCCAGCGTCGTCGAGACCCCGCCGAGGCCGAGCGACGGCTTGGCGCCGGTGCCCAGCGGCGACGGCAGGGTCCCGCCGGGTGCGGGAACCGGCGCGACGGGCGGGCGGGTCCGGGCCAGCTCGGCCGCGCGCTCGTCCTGCGCCTGCCGGACGAGGTCGCGCTCGCGCTGCTGCCGGTCCTCCATCGCGCGCCGCTCGCCGGCGTGCCTGTCCGCGAGCGCGGCCGGATCGGCGCCCGGCGCGGACCGCTCGCCGGCCTGCCGCTCAGCCTGCTGCTCCGCCTGGAAGGCGTGCATCTGCTGCAGCTCGACATCGGCGCGCACGCGGTCGCGCGCGAAGTCGGCCTCCTCGAGCCGGTGCAGCTGGCTCTCGGTCATCCACATCAGGACCGCGCCGGGCAGCGTGAACGTCTGGCCCGCCCGCTGCGGGGCGTGGTCCGGCAGCACGCCGAAGCCGCCACGGCGCCGGGCCTCGGCCACGATCTCGGTGTCCACGTCGAGCTGCACCAGCACCCGGCGCTCGGGCCGGCCCTCGACCTTCGTCTTGGCCACGCCGGCGACGTTCTGCTCCCGGACGGTTCCCCACGTGCGCTGCCAGGGTGTGGCCGTGGCGATGAACACGCCGGCCGGGTAGCCCGTGGTGGAGCCGTTGTCCTGCGGGGTGCCGAGCGCCAGGGCGACGGCGGTCGCCGACACGCTCGCCTCCCACGAGGTGCCCCGCTTGGCGGTGGCGCTGGTGCCGCTGCTGAGCGCCCGCTTCACCCGCTCGAACTCGCTCGCCGGCACGCGCTTGGGCCGGGTCGGCCGGAACCGCACCGCGATGTCGGCGTCGGTGGCGGAGGTGCGCCGGTCGTACGTCAGGTTGGTCAGCGTCACCGACTTGCTGAACAGCTCCGGGTCCGCGGCCAGCCGCTCCGGCGAGAAGGCGTCGGCGATCGCGGTGGAGATCGCGCCGTCGGTGAAGTCGTACGCGGGGTCGCCCGTCGCCCGGACGACCGTCTCCTTGATCGCCTGCTGCACGGGCTCGGAGCCGAGGAAGACGTCCTTGCGGTTGCTGTCCAGCTCGTGCGGATAGCCCCCGGCAACGGTGCTGGGCGGCGGCGGGTACGCCATCCACTCCTGGCCGTGCGGCACCGGCGCGCGCATCGGCTCCGGACGGTCGGTGCCGACCCGGTTCTCCGGCACGAGCAGCCGCACGTTGACGTCGAAGGAGTTCGGCCTCAGGTGCCCGACGATCGTGTCCGGCACCCCGCGGCCCGGGCTGCCGAAGGTGAGGCCGCGCGCGGTCTTGTTGGCCCGCACGTGCGAGGTGGCGCTGACCGAGAGCTTGAGCGTGCCGGCGAACTCCCGCATCGGCACGTCCGGCAGTGCGCCCTCCGGCGTGAGCCCGGGCCCGTGCGCCACGTCCTGCCCGCCGGCCCGCTCGATGCCCACCTCGTGGCTCTTCGCCGACGTCCGGCTGACCCGCGGCCCGCCCACCAGCGTGTTGACCGGCGTGAACGGGCCGATCACCCGGCCGTCGACGCCGAACTCCGCGGTGCGGCTGCTCTCCTGCCCGGCGGTGACGGTCGTCTTGGTCTTGCGCTTGTCCGAGGTGCTGCCCTTGCCGCGGTCCACCAGCTCGCCGTCGGACAGGTCCTCCAGGCTGCCCTGCACGGTGATCACGGTGGTGTACGTGTTCAGCGGCCCCCGCTTGACCAGCGGGATCTCCAGCCCCGGCCCGACGATGCGGTCGAGCAGGAAGCGCAGCTGCGCCTCGGACAGCTGGCTGCGGGCCGACTCGTCCCGGTTGAGGATCGCCGCGATCCCCGCGTTCAGGCCCTTGGCGAGCGACGGGTCGCCGAACTCCTTGAGGAACGGCGCCTCGCGGAACGAGAAGCCCCGGTAGCCGGGTACCCGGCGCAGCGCGTCGGCGACCGCCCGGTACAGCTTGTCGCCCACCTCCAGGTTGCCGACCTGGGCACCGCCGAAGGCCAGCCCGCTCTCGAGGTGCGGCGGGGCGAAGTGGGTCCGGTCCGCGCCGGTCCGGCCCTGCCACGGGTTCGGGTCCGGGTCCGCCGCGGTTCCGCGGGCCCGGTCCTTCGTCGTCCACTGCAGAGTTTCGACGGTGCCGGCCAGCGGCTGCCCGCTCTCGCCGATGATCCGGAACTCGGGCGTGTAGACGGTCCGGTAGCGGATGCCGGTCCCGGTGGCGCCGACGGTCTGCCGCGCGGAGGTCTCCTCCTTGACGGTCTGCGTGTTCGGGCCCTTGCGGCCCGTGGCGACGCGCGGGCCCACCAGGAACGTCACCGGGGGCGCGTCCACGCCGCCGCCGGCGAGTGCCCAGACGTTCCACGGCCGGTCCGCGGCGGTGCTGCCGCTCTCCTCCGCGGCCAGCTTGGCGACGTCGCTGTGCTCGACGCCGTCGACGGTGTCGACCACCTGGACCTGCCGGGCGACGAGCCGCATCTGGACGGCCCGGTTGCGGCCGGGGAAGGCCCGGCGCATCCGGCTCTCGGGAGCCCGGAGCAGCGGCTCCGAGGTGACCCAGCCCTCCTCCGGGTTGCGGCCGTCGGTGACCGACTTTCCCAGGGTCGACGACATGTTCGCCGGGGAGAGGAACTGCTGCAGCACGTGGCGGCCGGGGGCGCCGACCCGGCTGATGTCCCCGAGCCCGCGGTCGGCCAGCATCCGCTCCGCCTGCTCGAAGAACGTGCCCCGCCCGTCCTGCGGGCGGGCGACGACGCTCTCCACCGCGAACCGCTTCGGCGGTGGGGCGTGCAGGTGCTGCGGCATCGGGCCGTGCACCGGTGCCGTGTCGGGCAGCTTCGCCGGCACCCGCAGACCGACGTCGCCGGCCTGGGAGACGGTGCCCGGCTTGCCGTCGCGGGTGGCCGCGGGCCGGGCGTCGATCGGCGCCCCGGACGCGTCGCGCAGCCGGGCGGTGAAGACGATCGGCACCGTGGCGTCCGCCTGGTCGCCCACCTTGACGCCGGTGACCGTGGTGAACTTGCTGCGGTGCCCGGCCGTCTTCGTGGTCTGCAGGCCGATCGGCACGGTGACACCGCCGCCGACGATCAGCGGCGGCACCGCCGAGACGGTGGCCTTCGGCTCCACGTGCCGGTCCCGGACCTGCTTCAACCCGGTCGTGTACTCGGTGCCGACGGAGGTGGTCGCCTTCGCCTCGTCCTTCGCCGCGCCGCGGCTGCGCAGGCCGTCCCAGTCCAGCTCGGCGGTGACGATCAGCTCGGCGGGCCGGCCGTCGACCATCACCTGGTACGGGCGGCCGTCCCCGAGGAACTGGTCGACGTCGAACCGGACGTCGTCGTGGATCTCGGCGAGCGTGGCGTCGGACAGCGAGGGTGCCAGCGCGCGCAGCCCGCCGGTCAGGTCGACGCCCCGGGTGGCGCGGGTCTGCGTGGCGAGGCCCAGGGTGCTGCTGTCCCGCAGATAGCCGGGCTGGTTGTCGCGGAGCCGCTCCTCGCGCAGCTCCGGCGTGACCCGGGTGTCGCCCTCGCTGGTGACGGCCACCCCGATGGTCGGATCGGCTTCCGGGGTGGTCTCGCCGGTCTCCGCAGCGGCGGATTCCGGGGTGGTGGACTCCGCAGCGAGGGGCCCCGGGGCGGGCGCCGCGTAGTCGCCGTCGGTGGTGATCGCGACGCCGATGGCCGGGCCGAGGTCGTCGAGCTCAATCTCCTCGGCGATGGTCGGCAGGGGCGCCGGCCGGGTCGGGTCGAGGTCGTGGTCGACGCGGGTGTCGTTGCCGGTCAGCTCGGTCTGGGCGACCGCGGCGATCTGGTCGAGGTGGCGTTGCTGGAGTTCGGGGGTGCTGTCGGTCATCAGCGAGTTGTCCGGGTGGACGTT
>CAKUMG010000755.1 GCA_934667465.1 uncultured Actinoplanes sp.
GGTCGACGTGGTCCGCCAGATGGGCGCCCTGGGCCTCTTCGGCCTCACCGCCCCCGAGGCCTACGGCGGCGCCGGCCTCAACTACGTCTCGTACGGCCTCGTGGCCCGCGAGGTCGAGCGGCGCTCGGCCGACGTGACCACCGCCTGGTGGCGCAAGGACCGCGACCCGACGGCCGTGTTCGTCGACTACAACCAGAACGCCCGGGACCACACGATCGCGAGCGCCTACTCGGTGCGGGGCAACCAGCGGGGGACCGTCTCCACGCCGATCCGGTGGGACGAGGTGGATGCCGCCGAGCCGGACGACTTCACGATCCTGACGGTGCCGGGGCGGTTCGCCGAGCTGGGCGACCTGCACGCCGGCATCGACGACACGGCCTTCGACCTCGGCCCGCTGCTGGAATGGGCCGAGCGGGACGAACGGGCCGGTCTCGAAGGCCCCGCCTCCCCGGACGACGCCGGCAAGGAGTGACACGGCCGCGCCGGCAAGGGCGACCTCGCCGGCGGGAGCCGTCACTCGAACGACGTACCCGCCGGTGCCGGGTCGGAGAGGGAAAGCGCAGCTCACCCCGCAATGGACGGTCGGAGTGCCGTTCCGCGCGGGTGGGAAAGGCCCGCGCCCGGTGCCAGCATGAGTCAATGCGTCCTGCCGAGCGAGAAAACCGTCCGGAGCCGCCGTCCTGGTTCGAGCCCCGCTGGCGGATCCCGGCCGCCCGGCACCCCGAGCCGTACGTGCGCCGGTCCGGTGCCGCGACCCGCCGCGCCGAACTGGCCGCACGCTGGGCGGCCCGCCCGGTCGCGCCCCCGCAGCGGGGCGGGCGGGAGTTGAGCGACCGCCCCCAGCACCGCCGCGTGTCGGAATGGGCCGCCGCCCGCTGCGACGAGATCGCCGGCGACGTGGCCCGCGGCGGCCTGTGGCGCTTCACCGAGGTGGTGGCCGACGTGCTGCACCCGGGCCTGGGCGCCGCCGTCGCCGCGGCGCAGCGCACGACCAAGTGGGGCCCGCAGCTGATCGGGCTCAACGACGACCGCGGCGCGGACGTGAAGATCGGGCTCGTCGGCTCGGAGAACATCGGCCTGTGGGTGCTGTTCCGGACCCGGCTCGGCCAGGCGGACCCGGGCCCGCGCCCGGACTGGTGCACCGACCTGCCCGTCGGCCCGCTGGGCAGGGAGGGCGTGCGGCGCGAGGCGTCGGTCCTCTCCGGCATCGAGGACGTGAAGCCCGCGGACGTGGCCGGCCTGCTGCTGGTGCCGCCCGCCGCCGGCGCGGACACCCGGGTCCTGGCCCGGGTCGACGTCCGCAGCCGCGCCGGGGTGCTGGCCGTGGATCCCGGCGACGGCGCCTGGCAGCGCCGCCTCTTCTTCACGGTGATCCATCCCGGACACGCCGGGGATCACAACCGCTACCGGGTCAACTGCCCGGTCTGCGCCCGCCGGCGACTCATCCAGTTCCGAGGCTTCGAGGTCTGCTCGGACTGCGGCTGGCGCACGGAAAAAGCGGGGCGGTAAGGCTAAGCCGTGACCCGCTTGAGCGTCGTGCCGATCAGCTTCTGCCAGTCCTGCGAGAACTGTGGGTTCGCCGACGCCGACGACGCCCCGAGCCGGTAGACCGCATACTGCTCGACCAGCACCACGTTGGACCGGCTCAGCACCGCGACCGCGGTGTCGGCGGTCGCCGGGTTCGCCTTGTCGTACTGCTTGTTGCGCACTGTCACGAATCCGATCCAGGCGTCCTGCTCGAGGGGCGAGGTCGAAGCCGTCTCCGTGTACGCGGGCTCCTCCCGATCCCCGGTCTTCGCCGGGCGCTGCACGCTCGGTGCGCAAGCCTCCGCAACGGTACGCAGCGTGGCCACGGCGGTCGCGGCGGAGACGGCGTCCTCGTAGACGAGCCCGTACTGCGTCAGGCTCTGCACCCCGCCGGGCCCCTCGTCGGACAGCGGCGCCGCGACGACCTGCGGCCCGCCCGGCACGGCCGCAGCCTCGGAGTCGGCGCCGCACAGGCTGACCAGCCGGTCGGCCGCCGCGGACTCCGCCGGCGCCTTCCAGGTGGGGCCCACGTCGGTGGCCTTGAGCAGGGCGTTGCGCACGGTGTCGACGGTGACGAGGCCCGGGTCCGGCGCCGGGTCGTCATCGGAGCACGCCACGGTGAAGGTGGCTACGGCGGCGACGGCGACGACGCCTCGGAGGATCCGACCGGTCTCGAGCACCCGGCCATGATGGCAGACCGCTCACGTTGACTCCCAGTCACCACCCCGCGGTGCCCGGCCGGTTACGGAGCGCTGCCCGCCCGCGGCCGGCGGGCGGGCAGCCGGGACGCGTCCCCCTCGGCCGCATCCCCCTACCAGAGCACCGACCGACCGCGGAGATACCGCGCACCCGAGAAAGCGGAGACCCCGGAGCAGCGACCACCGACGGAGACACCGGTCAGGCGACGCGGTTGCGCCCGCCCCGCTTCGCCTCGTAGAGCCGCCGATCCGCCGCCACCATCGCGGCCGGCAGGTCACCACCGGCGGGCACCAGCGCCAGCCCGAGACTGACCGTCACCGCGAGCCCCGGCTCGAGCGACTCCCACGGATAGCCGGCCACCTGCGCCCGCAGCAGCTCGCACCGGGTCAGCGCGTCGCCGTGCGTCACCCCGTCCAGGCCGATCAGGAACTCCTCGCCGCCGAGCCGCGCCACCAGGTCACCGTCGCGCACGTGGTCGCGCAGGATCGCCGCGAGCCGGCGCAGCACCTCGTCGCCCACGAAGTGCCCGAAGCGGTCGTTGACCCCCTTGAAGTGGTCCACGTCGGCGATCACCACGCCGAGGGTGCCGGGCGCCGCCGCCATCTCGGGCAGCCGCAGCTCGGCGTGCCGCCGGTTGGGCAGCCCGGTGAGCGGGTCCTCGGTGGCCTGCCGCTGCCAGCTCAGCGTGGCCGCCTCCAGCTCGGCGCTGCGCCCGCGGGCGAGTTCTGCCTCGAGCCGCGCGTTGTCCAGCTCGAACGCGTGCACGGCCATCCGGGCGCGGGCGGCGGCCACGTCGTTGTGCGCGGCGCGCTCCAGCGCGTGGTAGGCCTTGTAGTGCGCGAGGGCCTCGGCCGGGTCACCCGTCCGCTCGTACGCCGCGGACAGGTCCCGATGGATCCCGAGCGCCATCGGCGTCTCGCCCGCGGCGAGCGCCCGTACCAGGGAATCCCGCAGTCCTTCGATCCCCGCCGCGCAGTCACCGCGCAGCAGCAGGATCTCGGCGCGGTGCCGCAGCGCCATGCACTCCAGCGAGCGGTAGCCGTGCGCCGCCGCGATCTCGCGCGCCGCCTCGATCATCTCGTCGGCGCCGGCGAAGTCGTGGCCCAGCGCCCGGAGCATGCCGAAGTTGTCGAGACAGATCGATTCCCGGTACGGGTGTGCGGCCTCGCGCGCCAGCCGCAGCGCCTCGGCGACGTAGCCCAGCGCGTCGGCGAGCGCACGTTCCGCACCGTCCGGGTCGCCGTCGGCGCGCAGCCGCGGCACCTCGTACACCGCGTTGTCGCCCAGGTTGTTCAGGATGCAGAACCGGGCCTCGTCGTCGAGCCCCTCGGCCATGCTCAGCGCCTTGTGCAGGTAGAGGCTGCTCAGCTTGCGGTCGCCCAGGCTGGCGTGCACCACGCCGATCCGGTTGTGCACCCAGTAGAGCAGGTCCCGGTCGCCGAGCCGCTGGGCGATCTCGCGGGCCCGCGACAGCGCGTCGAGCGCCTCCTCGTGCATGCCGAGGTTGTCCAGCGGCATCGCCTCGACGGTCAGCACCTGGCACACCGCCGCGTCGTCGCCGAGCAGCTCCAGCACGGCGACGGCCTCCCGGCACGCGGTGACCGCCGGCTCCAGCTCGCCGAGGCGCAGCAG
>CAKUMG010000756.1 GCA_934667465.1 uncultured Actinoplanes sp.
GCAGGGAGGCCGGGCCGTAGAGGGTGCTGTTCTGCGCGACGATGCCGATGAGCTGGGAGCGGCCGGTGACCAGGGCCCGGGCCGCCCGGTTGGGGCGGTAGCCGAGCTCGGCGATGGCGGCGCGCACCCGCAGCCGGGTCTGCTCGCGCACGTTGGGGTGGTCGTTGAGCACCCGGGAGACGGTCTGGTGCGAGACGCCGGCGAGCTTGGCGACGTCGGTCATGGCGGGGCTCCGCGCTCCCCTGACATCCATGGCCGCACCTCGTCCCTGTAGCGTGCAGACTGTATGACGGGTATCGATCGGTGAGTCCCCGATCACACCCACGATCGACGCATAGTAACGCCCGGGCGCCGCGCAGCCTGCACGCGCTGTACGCCGTCGGTCAACGGACCGCCACCGTATTGTTAGCGATAACAGAACGGTCGTCAACGGGCTCCCCGCCGCGGGGCCGGCACGGATGCGTACGCTCGGCTTTGATGGACCCCACCCCGCTGCAGCCCCCGCCGGACGGCCTCGTCGTGCTCGACGAGACCCGCGATCGCGGATTCACCTCGCTGCGCCGCCCCGCACCGCCCCGCGCCGAGCGCTACGAGCTGGGCCGGTCGCTGCGCGAGCGCTCGCCCCGCTCGGACCTCGCGCACTGGCACCCGGCTCACGGCCGCCAGGACCCGATCGAGCAGCTCGTCGACGCCCACCGCGGCCGCCTCGACTGGCTGGTCCCGGTGCGGGTGGGCCGGATGCACGCCTCCCCGTACGCGTTCCTGCGCGGCTCGGCGAACATCATGGCCGACGACTTCGCCGCGCTGCCGCACACCGGCATCACCCCGGTCATCTGCGGCGACGCGCACCTGGGCAACTTCGGCTTCTACGCCTCGCCGGAGCGCGAGCTGGTGTTCGACCTCAACGACTTCGACGAGGCCCACCCCGGCGCCTGGGAGTGGGACCTGCGGCGGCTGGTGACCAGCGTCTGGGTCGCCGGCCGGCAGAACGGGTTCCGCGAGCACGCGTGCAGCGACGCGGTCCGGCACTGCGTCGAGGAATACCGCGAGCAGCTCGAGCACCTCGCCGAGCAGCCCTTGCTGGCCCGCTCCTTCGACACCGTCGACGTCGACGACCTGCGCAAGGCGGCCACGAAGCACAGCTTCAAGGAGGAGATCGAGCGCGCGGCCCGGCGCGCCCGGCGGCGCACCAGCGACCGCGCGCTGCCCCGCTTCACCGAGCAGCGCGACGGCGCCCTGCGGCTGGTCCAGGAGCCGCCGCTGATCACCCGGCCCAGCGACGCCGAGCGCGAGCTGCTGTCCGAGGCGCTCGACGGCTACCTGAACACGCTGCCGCCGCACTGGGCGCGGATCCTCGCGGGCTACCGGATCGTGGACATCGCGCACAAGGTCGTCGGCGTCGGCTCGGTCGGGCTGCGCGCGTACGTCGCGCTCTGCGAGGGCAGCAGCACCGACGACGTCGTGTTCCTCCAGCTCAAGCAGGCCCGGCGCTCGGTGATCGCGAAGCATCAGCACGGCGCGGCGGCGTGGCACCGGCACCAGGGCCAGCGGGTGGTGGAGTATCAGCAGGCGCTGCAGACCGTCAGCGACCCGCTGCTGGGCTGGACCACGGTCGGCGACCTGCAGTTCTATGTGCGCCAGTTCCGCGACATGAAGGGCGCGATCCTGGTGGAGGACATCAACGCCGCCGCGCTCGAGGACTACGCCGGGATCTGCGGCTACCTGCTGGCCAAGAGCCACGCGCGGACCAGCGGTGCCTCCATGATCTCGGGGTACATAGGATCCAGCGACAAGCTCGACGAGATGCTGAGCCGGTTCGCCCGCGCCTACGCCGACCAGGTCGAATCCGACCACGAGGCGCTGGTCAAGGCGGTCCGGCAGGGACTGATTCCGATGGAGGCGGCATGAGCGGCAAGCTGGACCTGGGCGCTGCCGGGGTGCTCGAGTTCTGGACCGAGCGGCACCTGTGCACGCTGACCACGCTGCGGGCGGACGGCTCGCCGCACGTCTCCCCGGTCGGCGTCACGCTCGACCTGGGCGCCGGGCTGCTGCGGGTGATCTCCTCGCGCGCATCGGCCAAGGTCCGGCACATCCTCGCCGGCGACGCCCGGGTGGCGGTGTGCCAGTTCGACGGCCCGCGCTGGTGCACGGTCGAGGGCGTCGCCACGGTCCGCGACGACGCCGAGTCGGTGGCCGAGGCGGAGAAGCGCTACGCCGAGCGCTACCGCCGCCCCCGCCCCAACCCGCAGCGCGTCGCGATCGAGATCGCGATCACCAAGGCCCTCGGCTCGGCCACCCTGGGCGCGCCCCGCTGATCTCCCGCCGCGGGCGCGCCTGATCAGGACCTTTCGGGCAGGACCAGAGGCTTTCCCGTACGCGGATGCGCGAGCACCTCGATCGGATGCCCGTACACGTCGGTGAGCAGCTCGCCGGTGAACACGTCCGCCGGTGACCCCTGACCGCGGACCCGGCCGGCGGCGAGCACGTAGACCCGGTCGGCGTACGCGGCGGCGAGACCCAGATCGTGCAGCACCACGACGACGGCGTCTCCGGCCCGCGCACGTTGCCGGGCCGCCCCGAGCACGGCCTCCTGGTGGCGCAGGTCGAGTGCGGCCGTGGGCTCGTCGAGCAGCAGCACCGACGCCCGCTGCGCGAGAACCCGGGCGAGCGCAACGCGGGCCTGCTCTCCCCCGGACAGCGCCGGGAACGGCCGGTCCGCGAACGTGGTTGTGCCGGTCAGCTCCATCGCCTCGGCCACCACAGCGTCGTCGTCGTCACCTTCCGGCCGGCCACGCCAGGGCGCACGGCCCATCCGCACGACCTCGCCGGCAGTGAACGGGAACGACAGCGTGGCCTGCTGCGGCAGCACCGCGCGCATCCGCGCCAGCTCCCCTGCCTTGCACCGGCGCACGTCCCGGCCGGCGATCTCGATCGTGCCGTCCGCGTCGAGGTCGCCGGCCAGCGCGGCGAGGAGCGTGCTCTTCCCCGCACCGTTCGGGCCCACCAGGGCGACGACCTCGCCGGCGTTGGCCCGCAGGTCAACCCCGTCGACCACCGTACGGCCGCCGAGCCGCACCACCACCGAACGTGCGACCACGCCGCTCATCCCCAGCCTCCCGCCCGGGCGCGCGTGCGCCGCAGCAGCCAGAAGAACACCGGCCCGCCGACGACCGCGGTGAGCACCCCGAGGGGCAGCTCCTGGTAGTCGATGGCAGTCCGCGCGATCAGGTCGCCCACGACGACGACCAGGGCGCCGCCGAGCGCGCTCGCCGGGATCAGCACGCGGTGCCCGGGCCCGGCGACCATCCGGATCAGGTGCGGCACGACCAGCCCGACGAAGCTGATGATGCCCGTGAACGCCACCGCCGACGCCGTGAGCAGCGCGGTCACCACGACGGCGGTCACCCGCAGCCGCTCGGTGTCGACGCCGACGTGCCGGGCGGCCCGCTCGCCGAGCGCCAGCAGATCGAGCCGCCGCGCGATCGCGAGCGCGATGCCCAGCCCCACCACGGCGCACGGCGCGGCCACGGCGACGGCCGCCCAGGTCGCCTGTGCCATGCTGCCGAGCTGCCAGAACGCGATCGCGCGCACCCCGTCGTCGTCGGTCAGGAACATCAGCAGCCCGAGCAGCGCCCCCGCGGTCGCATTCACGGCAACCCCGGTCAAGACCAAGGTCACCACCTCGGTACGCCCGTTGGAGCGCGCCATCACGTACACGGCGAACGTGGTCAGCAGCCCACCGGAGAACGCCGCCGCAGCGGTCGTCCACGAGCCGAGCAGCGTGATCCCGCTGACGATCGCGGCAGCCGCCCCGACCGCGGCACCCGCCGAGACCCCGATGACCCCGGGC
>CAKUMG010000757.1 GCA_934667465.1 uncultured Actinoplanes sp.
GCTCATGGCGGAAGGCCGGCGATCCCCCGGGGGTCCGGGCGAACCGGGCGCAGCTCGAGACGTTCTCGATCGCGGAGGAACGCCAGGGGCCCGCCGGAGGCCCCCGGTGGGTGGTCGCCGGCTACGAACCGCTCCCCGAGGGCATGCCCTCGAGATACCGGACGGAGTGCACGACGTGGGCGCAGCACGAGCGGTGACGGAACCGGAGGGGCGAAGGCGTCTGCCGGCGGTGTTCGCCGCGGTGGTTGCCGCGCTGTCGACGGGGAGCTGCACCGGCCCCGCCGAGGCTCCACCGGTGCGGGCCGCCCCGACCTCCCTGACCTATGCGGAGGCTGCCGCCAAGGTGCCGATGAACGGGACGGAGAAGCTCCCGATCACCTGGGACACGTCCAAGGTCCCGGACACCGACGTCGTGCTCGCCGCCCGGCGGACCCTGGCGTACTTCTACTACCAGAACTCGACGCCCGACTGGGTCTCGGTCGCCCCGATCGCGCGGCCCCTCTACACCGCGAAGAACTACGCGGAGGTCATGGAGCCGTTCGCCGGCAGCACGGACTCCGGGGCCGACGACAACGGGATCCTCTGGATCAAGACCATGGGCGTGGAGCAGGTCCGCCCGAACCACGTCAGGGTCGACTTCTGCACCGACATCGGCTACCTGCGGTACGACGCTGACTCGCCCCGATTCCGCGAGGATCGCGCCTACCTGCAGGCGCAGGACATGTTCTACGTCAAGACCACCGACGGCAGCCACCGCTGGCTGCTCCGGAGCCACATCGACAATGCAGCCGACCGGAAGCCCCTCTACGGCGCGGAGTGCGCGAAGTGGGCCCAGCACAAGCCCTGACGTGACGGCCGGCGCCTATGATGATGCGGCCGGCAGCTCCCTCAAGTACTCGGCGACCATGGCGTCGCGCTGGGCGCGGGTGACCGGGCCCCGGATCCGGCGGCCGTCGATCTCGAGCTCGATGCCGCCCGGCTGGCGGCTCAGCCAGGAGGCGGCGACGCTGAGCAGGGCCTGGACCACGTGCGGGGCGACGGTGACCAGGGGCGCGCCGACGGTCAGGACCTCGCCGGGGCCGGGGCTCACGTCCTCGACGTCGATGGCGAGGAGCAGGGCGTGCAGGTTGCGGGCCCGGTGGGCGAGAAGCTCCGGGTCGTGGCCGGGGCCGATCACGCGGATGTCGAGTGTCAGGTTTTCCATGGCGGACCACCTCGCTTCGGGGACGGCAGGATCACCCTCACCAACGAGGACGCCGCCTTAAGGACGCAGGCCGGCGTCGATCACGGCCAGGGTGCGCCGCTGGAGGCCCGCGTCCCCGCCGCGGCCTGAGCCCGGATCACCCTGGCGCGGCCCTGCCACCCTGGTCGCATGGGCGTCGTGGTGGTCATCGATGTGCTGCTGGCGGCAATCGTTCTGACGGGGCTCGCGGTGACCCGGTGGCGGGTGCGGCGCGGGGGCGGGCGCGACCGGACGGCCAGCGTGCTCGATGTCGCCTACCTGCAGGACGGGCCGCGGCTGGTGGTCGTCGCCGTCCTCGCCGTGCTGCGCCGGCACGGGCTGGTCAGCGCGCGCGAGCGCGGCATCGTCGCCACGGCGGACGCCGAGCTGCCGGCCGGGGCCTCCGCGGCGTACAAGGCGATTCTTCTCGCACTGCGCCGGCCTCAGCATGTGGCAGGGCTGCTCGAGGACGAGCGGGTGGCCGCGGCGACGGCGGCGATCGGTGCCCGCCTGGTCGCCCGCGGGTGGCTGCTCTCCGCCGGCCGGCAGGACGCGATGCGCGCCCGCGGCCGGATCGGCTGGGCGGCCGCGGTCTGCTACCTGGTCCAGGTCGCGCTGATGGTCCCGGGGTTCATCGGCCCCGCCTGGTCGGTGCGGGCGCTCGTGCCGCTGACGCTGGCGGTCGTCGTGGCCGTCGGCACCTATCTGCTGGTGGACGTCCCGCCGATCACCCACGCCGGCCGCGCCGCCCTGCGCGGGGCCCGCACCTCCCTGCGGCCCGGGCCGGGCGTCCAGGTGGTGCTGGACGGCGAGCCCGCGCTGGCGAAGCAGGATCCGCGGTTCGCGAGGCTGGCCGGGGCGTTCGACGGCAAGCTGGCGGACATGCCGACCCTCATGACGCACGGCTGGCTCAGGTGAGTCCGGCCACCCAACGGCCTCACCCTCAGGCCGGCGGGTGGCGTGCCGAAGGACTGTTAGACTACCAATGATTGGTGCACCAACGGTTCGGCGTGCGAGGCGAGGAGACGGCAGTGGCGAAGGACAAGGCGGAGCAGAGCCGCTTCATGCGCTGGTTCCACCAGACGTTCGACCACTGGTTCTTCCGGTCGTTCATCGGGCCCGCCCAGACCAAGAACGCGGTGCACGGCGCCGACGCGTTCGCGCGCGAGCAGTGGAAGCGCGATCTCGAGGAGCGCAAGGAGTACACCCGCCGGCAGCGCGAGCTCAAGCGGCAGGCCCGCGAGGCGCAGCGCCGCGACTGACCGATTTCAGACATGACGAAAGGCGTGGCCCGGGGCGGGCCACGCCTTTTCGCCGTTCGATCAGCCGGTCCGGAAGATCAGTCGGCTCGGGAGATCAGCCGGCTCGGGAGATCAGCCGTTCAGCGTGCAGGGGGCGAACTTCTCGAGGCCCTCGGGCTTGGCCGCGGCCCGCCCGATCGCGGTCTCGATACGGTTCAGGGTCGCGAAGCGCTTGTCCTCCAGCGGGCCGAGGATGGCGTTCTGGATGAAGTTCGGGCCACCCTGACCCTGGGTCGAGATGATCCGGGCGTTGGCCTCGGCGATCTGGGTGTCCAGCAGCGCCAGGTTGCGACTGACCTCGTCCGCGGCCGAGGCCGGGATCGACGGCAGGCCGGCGACGGCGGGGCAGTTCACCGTCTTCGCGGAACCGTTGCCTGCACCGTTGTTGCCGTTGCCGGCGGCCGGCTCGGCCGGGGTGACCGCGGTGGGCTCGGGCGCGGCCTCGGCGCCACCGTTCTCGTTGAGCGAGCAGGTCGCCAGCGTGTCGACGTCCAGGACCGGCTTGACGGCGTTGCGGCCGATGGCGGTGGCCATCCGGTTGATCGTGGCGACGCGCTTGTCCTTCAGCGGACCGAGGATCGCGTTCTGGATGAAGTTGGCGCCACCCTGGCCCTGGCTGGTCACCAGGCGGTTGTTGGCCTCGGAGATCTGGGTGTTGAGCAGCGTCAGGTTGCGCTCGATCTCGGCCTGGGCCTGCGCCGGGATCGTGCCCAGCTCACCCGCGACGGCCGGGCAGTTGACCGTGGGGACGCCGTTGCCGGCACCGGCGTCGCCGCCGGCCTCGTTGCCGCCGCCGTTGTCGCCGCCCGCCGCGGGCGGGGCGACCTGGGTGGGCTCGGGCGCGGCCGCGCCGCCGCCGTCCTCGTTCAGGGTGCAGGTCGCGAGCGACTGCGTGTCGAGCTTGGGCGCGGTGGCGTTGCGGCCGATCGAGATCAGCATCCGGTCGATCGTCGCGGCGCGCTTGTCCTTCAGCGGGCCGAGGATCGCGTTCTGGATGAAGTTGGGGCCACCCTGACCCTTGGTCGAGACGATCCGGGCGTTGGCCTCGGAGATCTGGGTGTTGAGCAGCGCCAGGTTGCGCTCGATCTCCGCCTGCGACTTGGCGGGGATGGTGCCCAGCGCGCCGGCCACCGCGGGGCAGTTCACCGTCGGGTCGGCTTCGTCGGCCGAGGCGACGCCCAGGCCGACGCCCACGAGAGCAACGGCAACCGCGCCGACACCGGCGATCTGCCAGCGACGAGCGGAACTACGGGAGAGAGACATGTTCGCCAGAGCCTTCCGTCTAAGAGGACCTCGGCGATCAATACGGGAGCGCTTCCACTCCGG
>CAKUMG010000758.1 GCA_934667465.1 uncultured Actinoplanes sp.
GGTCCGGGTGCAGGTGTCGCTGGCCACCGCCGTCGAGGCCCGCGACGAGCTGGCCCGCGCGCGCACGGCCCGCGAGGCCGAGCTCTCCGAGGTGCGCGCCACCGCGAAGCGCCTGGTCGCCGAGCTGGAACGGCTCACCAACGAGGTGCACCGCGACGAGGTCGCCCGCGCCGAGCAGCGGATGCGCATCGAGCAGCTCGAGGCCAAGGCCGCCGAGGACTTCTCGCTCGACGTCGACACGCTCGTCGCCGAGTACGGCCCCGATCAGCTCGTGCCGCCGACCCAGGCCGAGGTGGCGGCCGCGGAGAAGGACGGCAAGGAGCCCCCGGAGCCCTACCAGTTCCATCGCCCGACCCAGGAGAAGCGCGCCAACAAGGCCGAGCGCGACCTGGCCCTGCTCGGCAAGGTGAATCCGCTGGCCCTGGAGGAGTTCGCCGCGCTGGAGGAGCGCTTCAAGTTCCTCTCCGACCAGCTCGAGGATCTCAAGGCCACCCGCCGGGACCTGCTCACCGTGGTCAAGGACGTCGACGACCGGATCCTCGAGGTCTTCACGTCGGCGTTCGAGGACACCGCCCGCGAGTTCGAGACGGTCTTCCAGGTGCTCTTCCCGGGCGGCGAGGGCCGGCTCGTGCTCACCGACCCCGAGGACATGCTCACCACGGGCGTCGAGGTCGAGGCCCGCCCGCCGGGCAAGAAGATCAAGCGGCTGTCGCTGCTCTCGGGTGGGGAACGCTCGCTGACCGCTGTCGCGATGCTCTGCGCCATCTTCCGGGCCCGCCCCAGCCCCTTCTACATCATGGACGAGGTCGAGGCGGCCCTCGACGACGTCAACCTGGGCCGGCTGATCACGCTCTTCCGGCAGCTCCGCGAGAAGAGCCAGCTGCTGATCATCACCCACCAGAAGCGCACGATGGAGGTCGCCGACGCGCTCTACGGCGTCACCATGCGCGCCGGCGTGACGCAGGTGATCAGCCAGCGCCTCAACCGCGAGGAGGAAGAGGCCGACGCGTAGGCTGGCCGCCATGTTGCGCCAACCCGCCCGGGCCCTGCTCATCGACCTGGACGGCGTGCTCCGCCGCTGGGACCCGTCGGTCGCCGAGGCGGTGGAGGCCACCTACAGGCTCGAGTCCGGCTCCCTGAGCGCGACAGCCTTCGACTGGGAGCTGCTGCGCCCCGCGGTCGCCGGCGAGATCACCGACGCCGAGTGGATGTTCCTGATCGCCAAGCGGCTGCCGCTGGACCCGTCGCAGGCCGAGGCCGCGGTCGCCGAGTGGCAGGAGCACCGCGGCACGGTCGACCGGGACGTGCTGGCCTTCGTCCGCGAGGTCCGCGCCGCCGGCCGCCCGGTCGGCCTGGCCACCAACGCCACCGACCGCCTCCGCGGCGACCTGGACGCGCTGGGCCTCACCGACGAGTTCGACGCGATCGTGAGCTCGACCGAGCTGGGGATCCACAAGCCGGCCCCGGAGTTCTTCGCCCGCGCCTGCGCGGCCGTGGGCGAGCAGCCGCCCTGGACCCTCTTCGTCGACGACGACGACCGGGTCATCCGCGCTGCCCGCGCCTCGAAGCTCCTCGGCTACCGCTGGTCGGGCACCGCCGACCTCACCTACCTGCGCAAGGCCCTCGCCCTCCCCGCCTGAGAGGGAGCCGCCCGGCCCGGCTGTCGAGCCGGACCGAGCGGATGAGGATGCGGTCAGGCGTCCTCGGTGGGGATGGCCACGATGGCGTTCTCCCGTAGCAGGCCGACGACGTCCTTCGGCTCGGTGGTGAGGAAGAACGCGTCGTGCTGCCGGGCGAGCCAGACGGCATGCGTCCGGGGGATGTCGCCGTTGCCCGCAGCCGCTCCGACCTCGCACGCCTCGGGCAGGCCGAGGTCCATCACGGTGGTCGAGTGCAGGCTCGTCAGCAGGTCCAGCCGCGAGCAGCCGAGCTCATCGGCGTGCCGCCTGCTGTAGGCCTCGGCGAGGGCCACCGCCGGAATGGCGACTCTCCCCTTGCTGCCGTCCGGGAACGCCAGCGCGAGCACCTGGCCGACGTGCACGTGCCCACGGGCGTACGACTCCATCGCGGAGGCGTCGAGAACCAATTCGATCTGGGGATCCGCGGTTGTCATCGTGCCTCCTCGGCGGGCGTCCGGCCGGCCCTGATGGCGGCGATCCATTGGCGGTTGGCGGCGCGGTCCTCGTCGGTGAGGGGCTTGAGCCGGTCGCGCCAGTAGGCCATGCCCTCCTCGGTCACGTTGATGCCCACGGAGCGCAGTGCCGCGATGGTGCTTTCGCGGCCCTCCTTCACGCGGCGGACCGCGCGGGTGACGACCGAGGTTGCCTCGGGGTGTTGGGTCAGGTACTCGGCCACATCTTCGGGAAGATCCATGCTGATCCTTGTCGTCATGTCGATGTCCATTTCATGGAGTCGCCGGACGGGTGGCCGCGTCCGGAAATGACGGCGGGACTGCCGTGACCTGGGATGCCGGTCACCAGGGGGTTCACGCGTGCCGTCTTGGCGCCACGCTACTTGTCGAGCGTCAGGTTCGCAACCGTAAAGAGTGCTCCATCTTTCGATGTGCCCTCGACCTCGACGCTGACCTGGGCACCCTCGGTGCGCAGCGTGCTGATGGCGTTGCCGAAGTAGGGGCCCGCGAGGCGGCGCCAGGCCACCCGGGGGCGGGGGACACCCGCGGAGCGGGCCAGGGCGCGCATCCCCCTGGCGGCCACCCGGGACCAGCTGAAGCGCATCAGGGGCCGCATGAACGCCGGGACCTGGTTGTGGATCGGCGAGCAGGTGAGCTGGTGGACCGGGGTGCCGACCTCCGGGCCCAGGTCGGCGCGGGCGACGTAGGAGTGGTGGACGTCGCCGGAGAGAACGTTGATGGAGGCCGGGGCGGCATAGGCGCCGCCGGTGCCGACGCGGTGGGCGGGTGCGCCGTCGCCGCCCTGGCCCAGGTGGCGGAAGACCTCGGTGAGCGCGTCGAAGGAGCGGGTGAAGGCAGCCCAGTGCTCCAGGTCGAAGGCGCGGCGCAGCTTCTCGGCGAGGGCCGCGCGGCGGCGGCCGGGGGAGTCGGCCTGGCGCTCGTTCCACGCCTCGACGTGGTGGATGGCGGGCGGCATGAGCCAGGGCAGGGACGAGCCGACGACGAGGTGGTCGTAGTCGCCGTGGGCCTGGTCGACGAACCAGCCCCACTCGCCGGCGGGCAGCATCTCGCGGCGGCCCGGGGTGAGGACGCGGTTGCAGCGGTTGTCGAGCATCACCAGGCGGGTGCGGCCGACCTGGAGGGCGAAACTCCACTGGTACGGCTGGTCGGTGTTCTCCGCCGACTCGGGCTCGTCGACGGAGCGGCCGAAGGCGCGCAGCAGCTCGGTGCCGTCCTCGACCGTGGCGAGCTTCGACAGCAGCGGGTCGGCCGCGACCTCGTCCGGGCTCAGGTTGCCGAGGTGCTGGTAGACCCAGTAGGAGGCCAGCCCGCTGGAGATCCGCTCGCGCCACCAGGGCTGGGCCGACATGTCGCGGCGCCAGGAGGCCGAGGTGTTCCAGTCGTCGATGATCTCGTGGTCGTCGAAGATCATGACGCTCGGGACGGTGGCGAGCAGCCAGCGCACCTCGGGGTCGCGCCACGACTCCAGATAGAGCCGCGTGTATTCGTCGAACGACACGACCTCGTGCGCGGGGCCGTCGTGGCCGGCCTTGCGGCGCCGGCGCAGGAAGCGGCGCACCTTGTCGGAGGTGTTGTCGGCATAGACCTGATCGCCGAGCAGCGCGATGAGGTCGGGGCGCAGCTGCGGGTCGCGGGGGTCGGTCATCAACCGCCGTGCGTACGCGTCGAGCGCGTCCGGCGGCAGCTTGCGGCCCG
>CAKUMG010000759.1 GCA_934667465.1 uncultured Actinoplanes sp.
CCAGAGCAGCGTGCCAGGCCGGCCCTGCGCCCCGCCGAACCCGACCGGCCGACGCCGGAGGAACGAGCACGGCGTGGCAGGCCGACCATGCGCCCCACCGAACCCGACCGGCCGGAGGCGGCGGGACGGCCGCGGGGTTTGGGCCGGCGGGAGCCGTTGCCGGGGTGGTTGTGGCGGCTGTCGCTGTTCTGCTTCGTCCTGGCCACGGCGAACGCGGCCACCGCCGCTTACCTGCCCCTGTTCGCGGTGCAAGAGCTCGACTTCGGCGCGCGTACGGGTGGGCTCGTGCTGGCCTGCTTCGGCGCGGCGGGCGTGTTCGGGCGCATCTGGTGGGCGCGGTTCGCGGCCGGGCGCGACGAGCGGCCCGCGCGGACGCTGACCGGGCTGGCGGTCGTGGCCGCCGTGTGTGTGCTGCCGTTGATCGTAGCCACGGTGCCGGGGCTGGGCGGTTTGGTCTGGCTCGGCGCGCTCGGCGTCGGGGCGTTCGCGACGGCGGCGTACGCGGTCGCGATGCTCGACGTCGTCCGCAACGCCGGCGCCGGCACGGGCCGGGCGTCGGGGCTGGTGTCGGTCGGCTTCTTCCTGGGCTTCGCCGCGGGCCCGGTCGGGTTCGGGCTGCTGACCGCCCAGGCCGGCTACCGGGCCGGCTGGATCGCGGTCGCCGCCACCCTCGCCCTGTCCGCGGCAGCGGGGCTGCCCTTCCGAGCACCCCCGCCCCGAGCCGCGATCCCACGATGAAGCGCGATCCCACCGTGAAGAGCGATCCCTCCTGGCCGCAGAGAGGCGTTCCATCTACCACCTACCGCAACGACTGGACGGCCCGCGCCTCGGCCACCGAGGAAAGACGCGGAGGACCCCGGGTCACCTGACCCGGGGTCCCAAGGGGGCGGTGCGGGGAGAACTCAGCGGCGGGTGGCGCGGGAAGAGCAGAGCGGGGTTGGTGCGAGAAGAGCGCGTTACGGCTTCGCGGCCGGTACGGGCTGCGCGTCATCCCCGTCGCCGGGAGTGACCGGCCCACCGGCGCTGCCACGGGGCGTCGCCGCAGCGACCTTCTCGGCGACCGCGTCCGGGTTCGGGCCGTGGCCGCCATCGGAGCCGTGGTCGTCCACCATGGTGGATTCGTCGAACGGGTCGTTGCCGCTCATGACCTGCTGGGCGCGCGCCCGGTCGAACTCCCCGGTCCACGTGCCGATCAGCACCGTCGCCACCGCGTTGCCCGCGAAGTTGGTCAACGCGCGCGCCTCCGACATGAACCGGTCGATGCCCACGATCAGCCCCACCCCGTCGAGCAGTTCCGGCTTGTGGCTCTGCAGCCCGCCGGCGAGGGTGGCCAGCCCGGCGCCCGTGACGCCCGCCGCGCCCTTCGAGGCGATGATCATGAAGACGAGCAGGGAGATCTGCTCGCCGACCGAGAGCGGGGCGTCCATGGCCTGGGCGATGAACAGCGACGCCATGGTCAGATAGATGGCCGTACCGTCGAGGTTGAAGGAGTAGCCCGTCGGCACGGTGATGCCCACGACCGGCTTGCTGACGCCGAAGTGCTCCATCTTGGCGATCAGCCGCGGCAGGGCCGACTCCGACGACGAGGTCGAGAGGATCAGCAGGAACTCGCGGCCGAGATACTTGAGCAGCGCGAAGATGTTGATCCGGGCGACCAGCCAGAGCAGCGCGCCGAGCACCAGGAAGACGAAGAGCGCGCAGGTGGCGTAGAAGCCGAGCATGATCTGCGCCAGGCTCTTGAGCGCGTCGATGCCTGTCGCGCCGACCACTGCGGCGATCGCGCCGAACGCGCCGATCGGGGCCAGCCACATGATCATCGACAGGATCTTGAACACGACGCGCTGGAAGAGGCCGATCGCGCGGAGCACCGGCTCGCCACGCGAGCCCATGGTCTGCACGGCGAAGCCGACCAGCAGCGCCACCAGCAGCGTCTGCAGCACCTGCCCCTCGGTGAGCGCCGAGACCAGCGTCGTGGGGATGATGCCGAGCAGGAAGTCGGCCGTACCCTCGCTGCCGGTCTCGCCGACCGCCTTCTGGCCTGCCTCGGCGATCGAGGCGTCCAGGTGCAGTCCGGCGCCCGGGTGGATGATGTTGCCGACGACCAGGCCGATCGCCAGGGCCACCGTGGACATCGTGAGGAAGTAGCCGAGCGCGAGCCCGCCGACCTTGCCGACCTTGGCGGCCTGCCGGACGGAGCCGACGCCCAGCACGATCGTGCAGAAGATGACCGGGCTGATCATCATCTTGATCAGGTCGACGAAGCCGGTGCCGATGGGGCGCAGCTCGACGGCGAAGTCGGGGACGAGGAGGCCGACGGCGATTCCCAGCAGCACGGCGACGATCACCGCGATGTAGAGGAAGTGGGTGCGGTCCCGCCTGGCCGGAGCGCTGGTCTGGTTTGCCATGCCGCAGACTGTGGTCTGGGTCTCACCCGAGGGCACGTTTGCGTTCATTCTGTTCACCGGGACGAAACGAGCGCGGCCCGCAGGGGAAACACCATGCGGTGACGGACGGTAAGGGGATCGATGAGGCGGGGCTGGAGCATCGCGGGGCAGCTGTTCGCCCTGCAGGTGCTGGTGGTGACGCTGCTGGTGGCCGGCGGCACCATCGGCGCGGTGCTGCTCGCCCGCAGCGACGCGCGCAACGCCGCCGTCCTCGAGGTCACCGGCGTCGCCGAGGCCATCGCGCACTCACCCGCCGTGATCGAGGCACTGCAGAGTCAAGACCCCACCCCGAGACTGCAGCCGTACGCCGAAGCGACGCGCACAGCGACGAAAACGGACTTCATCGTCGTGATGGCGCCGGACCGCACCCGCTACACGCACCCGACCACGAGCCTGATCGGACAGCCGTTCGCCGGTTCCGTGGACGACGCGCTGCGCGGCGGCCAGGTCGTCGAGCAGTACCGGGGTAGTCTCGGCGACTCGGTGCGCACCGTCGTGCCGGTCCGCGCCGGGGACGGCACCATCGTCGGGCTCGTCTCGGTCGGCATCAAGACCGAGGCGATCAACCGCAGCCTGGCGCGCCAGGTCCCGGCTGTGCTCGCGGCCACGGGCGGCGCGCTGCTGCTGTCCGGGGCGGGCGCGTGGCTGCTCAGCCGCCGGTTGCGCCGCCAGACGCACGGGCTCGGGCCGGCGGAGATGACCCGGATGTACGAGTACTACGACGCCGTCCTGCACTCCGTGCGCGAGGGGCTCGTCGTGGCCGACCGGGACGGCACGGTGACCCTGATCAACGACGAGGCGCGGCGGCTGCTCGGCGTACGGGAGGAGTCGGATCTGCCCCCGGAGATCGCGGAGCTGGTCGCGTCGCGGCGCACCACGGTGGACGAGCCTGTGCTGGCGGGCGACCGCGTCCTCGTCGCGAGCCTGCGCGAGACCCGGTTCGACGGGCGCGCGCTCGGCACGGTGCTGACCCTGCGCGACCACACCGAGCTGCGCGAGCTGACCGGCGAGCTCGACTCGGTCCGCGGGCTCACCGCAGCGCTGCAGGCCCAGGCGCACGAGGCCGCCAACCGGCTGCACACCGTGCTGACCTTGGTGGAGCTCGGGCGTACGGACGATGCCATCCACCTCGCCACCGAGGAACTCGTCCTCGCCCAGCAGCTCACCGACCGGGTCGTCGGCGCGGTCGGCGAGCCCGCGCTGGCGGCGCTGCTGCTCGGCAAGTCCGCCCAGGCCGGCGAGCGCGGCGTGGAGCTGACCGTCGCGGGCGACTCGCGCGTCGGCGGCGAGGTGCTGCCCAGCCGCGACGTGCTCACCGTCGTCGGCAACCTGGTCGACAACGCGCTCGAGGCGGTCGCCCTGGCCGATCCGCCCCGGCGCGTCACGGTGC
>CAKUMG010000760.1 GCA_934667465.1 uncultured Actinoplanes sp.
CGATGCGCCGCCCGCTCGGAGTGAGCGGGCGGCGCGGGGGTGAGCACTGCCACGGCGCCTCAGCCCTGACCGATCGAGGCCTTGGCGGCGGTCACGAACGCGGCGGCGGCCTCGGCGGGCGTCTGCCGCCCGTACTGGACCTCCTCCGCGGCCTTCACCAGCTCGGTCTTGACCTTGCTGTGGCCGGGCAGCGGGACGGCGGGCGGCGGGCCGAACTTGGGCACCAGCTCGTCCTCGAGCGCGATGGACTGCTTCATCGCGGGATCGGTGGTCGTCTCGGCGACCTGCTTGCGGATGTCGAGGTTGGACGGCAGGCCCCGGTCGGTGCCCAGGATCTTGCCGGCCTCCGGGTCGTTGGCGAGGAAGTTCGCCACGTCGACGGCGACGTCCTTGTGCTTGCTGCCGCGGAAGACGGAGAAGTACATGGACGCGCGGGCCCACTGCGCGCTGGTGTCGCCCGGGTAGGCGACCACGCCGAGCTCGTCGTCGGTGTTCTTCTTCAGCTCCGGCATCTGGTTGGCCCACACCCAGCTGGTGCCGGCCTTGCCGGTGACGACGAGCTGCTTGCTGATGTCGGTGACGTTGCCCTCGTGGATGACGTCGGCGGTGGGGGTCGCCCCGCGGTCGCGGGCGCCCTTCCACAGCTCGAACCAGCCGGTCACGTCCTGCTCGGTGAAGCCGAGCTCCTTGCCCGCGTACAGGTCCTTGCCCTGCTGCCGGATCCAGACCCAGAAAGCCTGGTAGACGGCGCTGGCGTCCTGGGTGCCGGGGGTCTTGGTGACCTTGGAGACGTTCTCGGCCCAGTCGATCAGCGCCTCCCACGTCATGCCGGTCGTGGGCTCGGGCAGCTTGTTCTTCTGCAGCAGGGTCTTGTTGTAGACGAGCCCCTGGGTGTTCTCGCCGAACGCGACGCCGGCGAGCTTGCCGTCGACGACGCCGTACTTCCAGAGGCCCTCCGGGAACTTGCTGGTGTCCAGGCGCCCGTCCTGCTGGTAGGGCGTCAGGTCCAGGGTCACGTTGCGGGAGGCGTACTCGGCGATGTAGTTGTCGTCGATCTGGAACAGGTCGGGGGCGTTGCCGCCGGCGGTGAGCGTGGCGAGCTTGTCGAAGTAGCCCTGGTTCGCCTGCCACGTCTTCTTGAACGTGACGTCGGGGTGCTTGCTGGTGTAGAGGTCCAGGGCCTGCTCGGTGAGGGTGGCGCGGTTCTCGGCGCCCCACCAGAAGACGTTGAGCTCGACCTTGCCGTCGCCGGAGTCGCCGTCACCACCGCAGGCGGCGGCGCCGATCAGCAGCGGCAGGGTGAGGGCTGCGGCGAGGACTCTGCGCCGGGAGGTACGGTGAGCGCGCGCGGGCCGCTCGCTCCCCCGCGGGATCGTGGTGCGGAACATGGCACTTCTCTCCTAGGGATGGGAGGCGACGCCACGGGCAAGGGCGTCGGCCCTCGCGCCCGGGTCCGCATGGCCGTGCGGGCCCGGGCCCGGAACCGGGCCCGTCGAGTCGCGGATGACCAGATCGGTCTGCAGGTTCACCAGTGCGGTGGTGCGGCGGTCGTCGCCGTATGCCAGGAGCATGTCGACGGCCGTCCGACCAGCGGCGGCGGTGGGTGTCGCCACCGTGGTCAGCTTGGGGCGGGTGAGGCGGCTCAGCGTGATGTCGTCGATCCCGACGACGCTGACGTCCCTCGGCACCCGCAGGCCGAGTGACTGCAGGCCCTCGATCAGACCCAGAGCCATGAGATCGTTGTACGCGAGGACGGCCGTGACCCCGGCCTTGCGGAGCTGCTCGGCGGCGGCGAGGCCACCGTCCTCGGTGGGGGCGTTGGGGCCCGTGACGTGCAGGTCGGCGCCGGCCGCCCGGGCGGCGGCCGCGGCCGAGCGGCGGATCTCCTTGCTGGTCCAGGAGCCGCGCGGGCCAGCCGCCAGGGCCAGCCGGCGGTGCCCGAGCCCGATCAGGTGCTCGACGGCGAGCCGCGCGCCCTGGGCGACGTCCATCACCACGGCGGGCAGCCCGGCGATCTGCCGGTTGACGACGACCAGCGGCACCTCGCGGCTGAGCTGCTCGATCAGGCTGTTGCTCATCCGGGGGCTGCACAGCAGCACGCCGTCGACCTGTTTGGCGAGCGCCCGGACCAGCTCCTCCTCGGCGATCGCGTCCTCGTTGGTGTCCGCCACGAACACGTGGTGGTCGTGCCGGCGGGCCTGGCTCTCGGCCGCCTTGATCAGCGGCGGGAAGAACGGGTTGGCGATGTCCGCGACGATCAGGCCGATGTTGCACGTCCGGCCGGTGATCAGCGCGCGGGCCGCGCGGTTGGGGCGGTAGCCGAGCTGCTCGGCGCAGGCCAGCACGCGGCTGCGGGTCTCGACGTTGACCAGGTGCGGTGCGGAGAACGTCCGGGAGACCGTGGAGATGTGCACCCCGGAGGCCCGGGCGACGTCGCGGATCGTGGCCGGCACGGCTCCGCCCCCTTCGAGTGGATTGCTTCGACGTAGTGAAAATTGTTCACGACGGTGAAGATCAATCGGCTTGGCGCAACGAGGCGAAACTCAAGGTAGGTCGTGAACAACCTTCAGTGGCGTCCGTCACTGCGTCGCACCATTAATGCAAGCGGTTGCAAGAGTGTCAATGCCCGTTTGTTGCGAATCGATGACCGGCATGCGCTCGATACGCACACTTAGACGGTCGTAAATGGACAAACCTCGTCACCCCGTTGACGCACACACATCGACGGTCCTAGTTTTCATGCAAACGTTTGTCGGCGGGAGGACCGCATGACCCGACGCTTCGCCCTGGTGGGAACCGGGGCCCGCGCCGAGATGTTCGTCCGGGCGATCACCCGGGACCACCGGGACACCGCCCGGCTGGTGGCGTTCAGCGACACCAACCAGCACCGCATGGACGTGCACAACGGCTGGCTGCGCGCCGCCGGGCACGAGCCCGTGCCGACGTATCCGGCGCACGAGCTGGCCGCGATGCTGGCCGCCGAGCGCGTCGACGAGCTCGTGGTGACCAGCGTCGACGACACCCACGCCGGGCACGTGGTCACCGCGCTGGAGGCCGGCTGCGACGTGATCACCGAGAAGCCGATGACCGTCGACGTGGACGGCTGCCAGGCCATCCTGGACGCGCAGAAGCGCACCGGGCGGCGGGTGTCCGTGGCGTTCAACTACCGGTTCAACCCCCTGCACGAGCAGGTACGCGAGCTGCTGGCCGGCGGCGCGATCGGCGAGCTCGGCTCGGTGCACTTCGAGTGGCTGCTCGACGTGCGGCACGGCGCCGACTACTTCCGCCGCTGGCACCGCGACAAGGACCGCTCCGGCGGGCTGCTGGTGCACAAGGCCGGCCACCACTTCGACCTGGTCAACTGGTGGCTCGGCGCCGCGCCCGCCCAGGTGTTCGCGTCCGGGCGGCTGTTCTTCTACGGCGACGAGGGGCGGCGCCACGGCTACGCCCGGGACTACGCGCGCGTGCACGGCAGCCCCGCCGCCCGCGACGACCCGTTCGCGCTGCACCTGGCGGACAACCCGCGCCTGCGCGAGCTCTACCTCGACGCCGAGCACGACGACGGCTACCAGCGCGACCG
This sequence comes from uncultured Actinoplanes sp., assembly GCA_934667465.1. Classification (GTDB taxonomy): domain Bacteria; phylum Actinomycetota; class Actinomycetes; order Mycobacteriales; family Micromonosporaceae; genus Actinoplanes. The sequence continues at coordinate 3,581 of CAKUMG010000760.1, forward strand.
CAACGTCTTCGCCCCGGGCGTCAGCATCGAGGACGACATGGCGGTGCTGGTCCGCTACGACACCGGGGCCACGATGACGTACCACCTCACGGCGTACGCGCCCTGGGAGGGGTACCGCGTCATGGTCAACGGCAGCAGGGGGCGGCTCGAGCTGGAGGTCGTCGAGAGCGACCACGTGAGTCCTACGGCGGCCGGCGACCTCAAGGGCGAGGCGGTGCACGGCATGACCGAGAACCCCGAGCGC
>CAKUMG010000761.1 GCA_934667465.1 uncultured Actinoplanes sp.
CGAGAAGGACTTCCGGGAGTACGTCGTCGCGTACACCAACGCGTCCATGATCGTCAGCGAGGACTTCGCCGACACCGAGGACCTCGACGGCCTGTTCTCCGGCTACGACCCCGAGCTGAACACCTACGACCAGAGCACCTGGCAATACGCCGGCCAGCAGGACCACGGCCAGGAGGAGGGCGGCTCGCACGTCGACCGGGAGACCGCGTCCGGCCTGGAGCAGGAGTCGCACGGCCCGCCGATCCCCGCCGACGTGCCCCGCGACCCGACGCTGCAGGACCCGCGCTGCGTCTACCAGGTGCTCAAGCGGCACTACGCCCGCTACACGCCCGAGGTCGTCGAGCGGCTCTGTGGCGTGCCGCAGGAGAAGTTCCTCGAGGTCTGCGAGGCGTGGACGGCCAACTCCGGCCGCGACCGGACCACCGCCCTGGTCTACTCCGTGGGCTGGACCCAGCACAGCGTCGGCGTGCAGTACATCCGCGCCGGCGCGATCATCCAGCTGCTGCTGGGCAACATGGGACGCCCCGGCGGCGGCGTCATGGCGTTGCGCGGGCACGCCAGCATCCAGGGCTCGACGGACATCCCGACGCTGTTCAACCTGCTGCCCGGCTACCTGCCGATGCCGCACCACGAACAGCACGAGACGTTCCGCCAGTGGGTCGACGCGCTCCGCCACCCGGACCAGGCCGGTTTCTGGTCGAACGCCGAGGCGTACGCGGTCAGCCTGCTCAAGTCCTACTTCGGCGACGCCGCGACGAAGGACAACGACTTCGGGTACGGCTGGCTGCCCCGGCTGACCGGCGACCACGGCACGTACCGCCAGGTCCTCGACATGATCGACGGCAAGATCAAGGGTTACTTCCTGCTCGGCCAGAACCCGGCGGTCGGCTCCGCGCACGGCCGCGCCCAGCGGCTCGGCATGGCCAACCTGGACTGGCTCGTCGTCCGCGACCTGTTCATGATCGAGAGCGCGACGTTCTGGAAGAACGGCCCCGAGGTCGCCACCGGCGAGATCGTGCCCGAGCAGTGCAAGACCGAGGTGTTCTTCATGCCCGCGGCCTCGCACGTCGAGAAGGAGGGCACGTTCACCCAGACCCAGCGCATGCTGCAGTGGCGCGAGAAGGCCCTCGACCCGAAGGGCGACTGCCGCTCCGAGCTGTGGTTCTTCTACCACCTCGGCCGCATCCTGCGCGAGCGTCTCGCCGGTTCGACCGCCGAGCGCGACCAGGGTCTGTTCAACCTCACCTGGGACTACGTCGAGGAGGGCGACGAGCCGTCCGCCGAGCGGGTCCTCAAGGAGATCAACGGGTACGACCGCAGCACCGGCCGCCTGCTCAGCAGCTTCACCGAGATGAAGCCCGACGGCTCCACCAGCGGCGGCTGCTGGATCTACACCGGCGTCTTCAAGGACGGCGTCAACCAGGCCGCGCGCCGCAAGCCCGGCCGCGAGCAGGACTTCGTCGCCCGCGAGTGGGGCTGGGCGTGGCCCGCCGACCGCCGCACCCTCTACAACCGGGCGTCGGCCGACCCCGACGGCAAGCCGTGGTCGGAGCGCAAGAAGTACGTCTGGTGGGACGAGCAGGCCGGCGAATGGACCGGTTACGACGTGCCCGACTTCGAGAAGACGAAGCCGCCGTCCTACCGCCCGGCCGACGACGCGACGGGCGTCGCCGCCATCTCCGGCGACGACCCGTTCATCATGCAGGGTGACGGCAAGGGCTGGCTGTACGCGCCGAGCGGCCTCATCGACGGCCCGATGCCCACGCACTACGAGCCCGTCGAGTCCGCGGTCCGCAACCCGCTCTACGGGCAGCAGGCCAACCCGACCCGTAAGACCTACGACCGGTCCGACAACCTGACCAACCCGAGCCCGCCGGAGCGGCACGCCGAGGTCTACCCGTACGTGTTCAGCACCAGCCGCCTCACCGAGCACCACACCGCCGGCGGCATGAGCCGGCAGCTCGCCTACCTGTCCGAGCTGCAGCCGGAGATGTTCGTCGAGGTGTCGCCGGAACTCGCCGCCGAGCGGGAGCTGGAACACCTCGGCTGGGCCACGATCATCACCGGCCGCTCCGCGATCGAGGCGCGGGTGATGGTCACCGACCGGCTCACCCCGCTGCGCATCGAGGACCGGCTGGTGCACCAGCTCTGGCTGCCCTACCACTGGGGGCACGAGGGCCTGGTCACCGGCGACGCCGCCAACGACCTGATCGGCATCAACCTGGACCCCAACGTCCTGATCCAGGAGAGCAAGGCCGGCACGTGCGACATCCGGCCGGGGCGCCGGCCCACCGGTGCGGCGCTCACCGCCTACGTGCAGAGTTATCGTGACCGGGCCGGCCTCACGCCCGGGCACACGACGCCGATCGTGACCACCGATCCGGGGCCGTCGCAGGCGGCCGGGGACGACGACCCGCCCGGGGAGGGCTGACGTGGCCGGAAGCAACAGCCTCTACGGCCCGCTCGACCCGGCCCCCGACGCCGGCTACCTCGACGCGCCACCGCGGATGGGCTTCTTCACCGACACCAGCGTGTGCATCGGGTGCAAGGCCTGCGAGGTCGCCTGCAAGGAGTGGAACGCCGTCCCGGACGACGGGTTCAACCTGCTCGGCCACTCGTACGACAACACCGGTGGCCTGACCGCCAACTCGTGGCGCCACGTCGCGTTCATCGAGCAGCCGGTGTCCTCGTCCGGGCAGGGCACGGACACGCCGGGCGCGTTCGCGGGCATGCCGGTCGGCCCGTCGGCGAGCGCGCGCGTCGCGGTCACGGCGGCGCGGACCGGGCAGGACACGGGGACGGCGCCAGGGGTGCCGCCCGCCGTGGACGCCCTCGCCGCGGCCGGGACCGTCGAGGGCTCCTCCCAGCTCGGCACGGCCGGCGGCTGCGGCTCCGGCGCTGCCTCCGGGGGCTGCGGCTGCTCGGCCCCCGCGCCCTCCGCCGCTCCTCCGGCGGGGCAGTTCCTCGGGATGCCGGGCAGCGAGCCGCCGGGGCGCACGTCGGACGCGCCGCGCAGCGACTTCCGGTGGCTGATGATGTCCAACGTGTGCAAGCACTGCACGCACGCGGGCTGCCTCGACGTGTGCCCGACCGGCGCGCTGTTCCGGACCGAGTTCGGCACCGTCGTCGTGCAGGAGGACATCTGCAACGGCTGCGGCTACTGCGTGCCCGCCTGCCCGTACGGCGTCATCGACCGTCGCGAGGACGACGGGCGCGCCTGGAAGTGCACGCTGTGTTACGACCGCATCGGCGACGGCCTCATGCCCGCGTGCGCGAAGGCGTGCCCCACCCAGTCCATCCAGTACGGCGAGCTCGACGAGCTGCGCGCCCGCGCCGCCCACCGCGTCGAGAAGCTGCACGAGCAGGGCGTCACGGAGGCCCGCCTCTACGGCCACGACCCGGAGGACGGGGTGGGCGGCGACGGCGCCTTCTTCCTGCTCCTCGACGAACCCGAGGTGTACGGGCTCCCGCCCGACCCGGTCGTCACCACCCGTGACCTGCCGGCGATGTGGAAACGCGCCGGCCTGGCCGCCCTCACCATGGCCGCCGCCGCGGCGGTCTCGTTCCTCGGGAGCCGACCATGAGCCGCCGCCGTCCCGCCGCACCCGGCCTCGCGAGCTGCTGCTCCGGGGGTGCCCGGTGAGCCGCCGCGAGTTCACGATGGTGCCGAAGGCGGACTTCCGGTCCTACTACGGGCGGCCGATCGTCAAGGCGGCGCCGTGGCACCACGACATCCCCGCGTACCTGTTCACCGGCGGGCTGGCGGCGGGCTCGGCGCTGCTCGCGGCGGGCGGCCAGGCGACCGCCCGCCCGGCCATGCGC
>CAKUMG010000762.1 GCA_934667465.1 uncultured Actinoplanes sp.
GTCCAGGGCCAGCTCCTGCGTGCCGAAGCCGAGCGCGGACAGCGGCGTCCCGGCCCGGACGACGGCGATCAGGTCGCCGGCGGCGTGCTCGACGACGCCGGTCAGCCGCCGGGTGTCCACGAGCAGGTCGAGGGCGCGCGGCGGCATGCCCCACTCCAGCTTGGTGCCCGCACCGCGGATGCCGACGGACAGGTTGGACAGCGCCGCCGCCTCCAGCAGGGCCGCCACGGCGGGTGTGGAGTGTGGAAAAGCGACGTAGCGGGCCGGGACGCCCGCGATGTGGTCGGCGGGCGTGGCCGGTTCCCAGAGCGCCGCCATCAAAACAGGTCCGCGGGCGGGGGACCGTGCTGCTTGCGGGGCACCTCGCCGCAGAGCCGGGGCGTCGGGAACACCTTGCCCGGGTTGGCGAGGCCCGCCGGGTCGAACGCGCAGCGCAGCAGTTGCATCGTGTCGAGGTCGTCGGGGCCGAACATGCGCGGCATGTACTTCGCCTTGTCCACCCCAACGCCGTGCTCGCCGGTGATCGAGCCGCCGTGCTCGACGCACAGGTCGATGATCGCGCCCGAGACCTCCTCCGCGCGCTCCTCCTCGCCCGGGTTCGCGGCGTCGTAGAGCACGAGCGGGTGCAGGTTGCCGTCGCCGGCGTGGAACACGTTCGCGACCCGGACGCCGTGCGCCGCCGACACCTCGCCGATGCGCCGCAGCACCTCCGGCAGCGCGGTCCGCGGGATCACGCCGTCCTGGACTATGTAGTCGGGGCTGATCCGGCCGACCGCCGCGAACGCGGACTTGCGGCCCTTCCAGAACAGCGCGCGCTCGGCGTCGTTCGCGGCCACCCGCAGCTCGGTCGCCCCATGATCTGAACAGAGCGCCGTCACTTGCGCGAACTGGGCCTCGACCTCGGCGGCAGGCCCGTCGAGCTCCACGATGAGGACCGCGCCGGCACCGGGTGGATAGCCGCAGGCGACCGCCGCCTCGGCCGCCTCGACGGCGAGCGCGTCCATCATCTCCACGGCCGCGGGGATGACCCCGGCGGCGATGACGGCGGAGGTCGCGGCGCCGGCCGCGGCGGGGGATCCGAAGGCCGCGAGCAGGGTACGCACGGCTTCCGGCAGCGGCGTCAGCCGCACGGTGATCCGGGTGGCGATGCCCAGCGTGCCCTCGGCGCCGACGAACGCGCCCAGCAGGTCGTAACCCGGCGGGTCCGGCGCCCGGCCGCCCAGCTCGACCAGGTCGCCGTCCGGCGTGACGATCTCGGCGCCGAGCACGTGGTTGGTCGTGAAGCCGTACTTGAGGCAGTGCGCGCCGCCGGAGTTCTCCGCCACGTTGCCGCCGATCGAGCAGATCTGCTGGCTCGACGGGTCGGGCGCGTAGTAGTAGCCGTGCGGTGCGGCGGCCCGGCTCACGTCCAGGTTGATCACGCCGGGCTCGGTGACGGCCCGCTCGTCGGCGGGGGAGACCTCCAGGATCGCGCGCATGCGGGCTGTCACGATCAGGACGCCGTCGGCATGCGGCAGCGCGCCGCCGGAGAGCCCGGTGCCGGAGCCGCGCGCCACGAACGGCACGCCCGCGGCCGCGCACGCCCGCACGGTCCGGGCGCACTCCTGCGCGGTGCGGGGCAGCACCACGAGCCCGGGCGTCACCTTCCACCGGGCGAGACCATCGCACTCGTACGTGCGCAGCTCCGCCCGGTCGTCGACGACGCGCCCCGGGCCGAGCGCGGCGCGCAGCTCGTCGGCGAGCCGCCCCAGCGAGGCCATAGCCCAACCTAGCGCCGCGGGGACGCGCCGGGAAAGATATCGACACTCGCAACTTTCGAAACACGAATTTCATCAACCCAGGTCGATGGTCACGTAGTGTCCAGGCGTCCGGAGAGATCCTGCGGACCACCCCAGGAGGCATTGCGTGCGCAGACCAAGACTGGCCACCGTGGCCGGAATTCTCGCCGCCACCACGTTGCTGGCCACCGCGCCGCTCGGGGCCAACGCCGCCCCCGGCGCCCCCGAGCCCCTCGCCGTCACCCCGCTGACCGGCGAGGACGTCGGCCACGAGTACGACTTCGTCGACAACCGCGGCTCCGCGGCACCCACCGCCACGCAGCGCTCCCGCGTGGCTGCCGTGGACACCCAGGTCACCCGCTGGAACAAGCTGGGCACCCCGGCAGCGCTCACCCCGGTCAAGGGCGCGCTGGCCAAGGGGCTCAAGGGCGACGCCGAGACCGTCGCCCGCACCTATCTGAGGTCCAGCACCGCGCTGTTCGGGCTGCCGACCGGCGCGGTCGACGAGCTCGAGACCGTCGCCGTCACCAAGGTCGGCAAGGGCGAGGTCGTGCTGCTGCGCCAGCGGTTCGGCAGCCTGCCCGCGGCCCACGACGGCCTGGTCTCCGTGGCGGTCAAGGGCGGCCAGGTGCTCAGGGTCAGCTCCTCCCTGAGCCCTCGCACCGAGGCGCCCGCCCCGGCCACGCTCAGCACCGACGACGCGCTCAGCGGCGCGCTGGACGACGCCGGGATCGCCGCCGGCGAGCTCACCGACCGGCGGATCCGCCTGGTGGCGGTGCCCATGCCGGGCGCTGCGCCGCGTGCCGCGTACGAGGTGGTCGTCATCTCCGGCGACGACGCCCACCCGCTGAGCTACACGACCTACGTCGACGCGCGCGACGGCAAGGTCCTGCTGCGCGAGAACCTGGTGCACTTCGCCGAGGACGACCCGCACTGGAAGGTCTTCCCGGCGAACCCGCCGACCACCGGCGCCGACAACCGGGTGACGTGGTGCGCGACCGACGCCCCCGGCTGCGCCCGCAAGGTGCTCGACCCGGCGACCGGGCAGCCGTGGGACGTCGACATCGCCACCGGCACGCCGACCAACACGACCCGGGGCAACGCGGCCGACACCGTGCGCCTGTGGGGCGACGGCTCCCCGGCGACGCCCGCGACCCCCAAGGCCGACCGGGAGTACGTCTACCCGTTCACCAACCAGTGGAACACCAGCAAGTGCGACCCGGCCACGCTCGCCTCGCCGCAGCAGGCCGACGTCGACGCCGCCACGGCGAACCTGTTCGCGATGCACAACCGGATGCACGACTGGTCGTACAAGCTCGGCTTCACCGAGGCGACCTGGAACCTGCAGAAGGTCAACACCATCCCGTACGGCAAGGGTGGCGACGCCGAGCGCGGCAACGCCCAGCAGGGCGCCGCGACCGCGACGACGCGCAACAACGCGAACCAGAGCACGCCGCCGGACGGCATGACGCCGACCACCAACATGTACATGTGGCAGCCCTTCGCCGGCAGCGGCTACCCGCCCTGCGTCGACGGTGACTACGACATGACCGTCATCGGCCACGAGTACACGCACGCGATCACCAACCGCATGATCGCCGGCCCGGACAGCGGCATCAGCTCCCAGCAGGGCGGCTCGATGGGCGAGAGCTGGTCCGACCTGCTCGCCATGGAGTACCTGTTCGAGAGCGGCTACACCCCCAAGGGCAACACGCCCTACGTCACGGGTGCCTACGTGACGGGTGACAACGCCACCGGCATCCGCAACTACGACATGAGCAACAGCCCGCTCAACTACACCAACTTCGGCTACGACCGGGGCGCCGCCGTGCACGCCGACGGCGAGATCTGGAGCGCGACCAACTTCGACGTACGCCGCGCGTTCCTCGCCCGTTACGGCTCGGGAACCCGCGCCCTGCAGGAGAGTTGCGCCGCCGGTGCCACCCCGGCCACCGAGTGCCCGGGCAACCGGCGCTGGGCGCAGCTGACGTTCGACTCGTTCCTGCTCGCCGCGACCGGGCAGATCAGCATGCTCGACATGCG
>CAKUMG010000763.1 GCA_934667465.1 uncultured Actinoplanes sp.
GAGGATGGCCGCGGTCACGTAGAGCGGCACCACGAGCGTGGTCAGCCAGCCGACCACCGCGATGCCCCCTTGGGAGCAGCCGGTCAGCGAGCAGGCCGCGGAGACCAGCGCGGTGTTGAACTGCCGCCCATATTCGATCTTGAGGAAGATGGACGAGAAGATCAGGACGAGGAACGCGAAGATCACCAGGGCGGTCATGCCCCGGCCCCACTCGCCGGACCCGTACGAGTCGAGCCGTGCGTCCCTGGCCTTCTTCCGGGCCGGATCCGACGCTTTGCGGGGCTTCGCCGGGGTCTGGGCGCGGGGCTTGCGGGCCCGGTCCGGATTGGACTGCCGGGCCGTCGTGGGGGTGGCGCTGCGCAGCCGGCGTCCTGATCGTGAGCTCATCGATTCACGAGGATACGGATCATGGGCCGCCGCCCGCTGTCCCTGCCCGGGTGGAGGACAGCGGGCGCCGGCCGGTGGATGCGTCAGCGGCTGTAGAGCGCCAGCCTGCGGGGGTAGCGGACCAGCCCGCCCTCGATCCAGTCGTGGTAGTCGAAGAGCTCGGGCCGGCTCATCAGCACGCGGCAGTTGTGGGCCCAGATGGACATCGGCTCGTCGCCGACCTCCTCGGCGCGTTCCACGTACTTCTTGAGCCTGCGCTTGCGTTGCGACGAGGCGTTCGGCCGCACACCGTCCGCCGCGTAGATGTACATGCAGTGCTGTGCGAAGCGGCGGGCCGGGCACTGCCGGTCCATCGCCAGTTCGAACAGCGTGGGGGCCAGGACGTCGCCGGAGATCAGCAGATCCCAGTCGGCCGGCATGGCGTCCACCGGTACCGCGGCGGGGTGATAGGCCCAGGCCTGAAGTTCCTCGGGCCGGGGATCGACCGGGTTCGCAAAGCCGACGAACGTCGACTCACTCACGGTTACCACGTCGCCTCATTGCGCTCGCTCATCCGCCGTTCCTCCTCGGCAGTGAGGGCCGTCCACATCCGCGTGGGCAGCCCTCGGCGGGGTCGGCGCCTGTGCCGGATCCCCTCAGCTCCGGAACGTGTCGCCGGTCACCCGAATCACTCGATGCTGTCGCGGCGACACGTTAGCGTGCCGGAAGCCGCGGACGGAAGTGATCCACGCTCACTTTCAGATACTGGGCGGTAGCTTTGAGCTGCTTGGACGATCGACTGGTCAGTCGGTCGCAGGAATCGGTTCGGTCGTCCGGCGCGGAGCGGTCCGGCGGCGGACGAAGTTCTTGAACCAGGTGTAGTCGGGCAGTCGCGCGAGCATCGGGCCGGTCACGACGGTGATCAGTACGTACGCGGTCGCGAGCGGCGCCAGCTTGGGCTCGACCCCGGACGCCACGGCCAGTCCCGCAATGACGATCGAGAACTCGCCGCGCGGCATCAGCGCCAGGCCGGCGCGGATCTGACCGGGCAGCGCGATGCCGGCCCGGCGCCCGGCCAGCATCCCGGTGACGACCTTGGCCGCCATCGTCAGCACCGCGAGCGCCAGGGCGGGCAGCAAGGCGGGCGGGATCGACGCGGGGTCGGTGGAGAGCCCGAAGAACACGAAGAACACCGCGGCGAAGAGATCGCGCAGCGGCGAGAGCATCTGGACCGCGCTGTGCGCCACCTGCCCGGACAGGGCGATGCCGACCAGGAACGCCCCCACGGCGGCGGACACGTTGAGCTCCGCGGCGACGCCGGCCACGAACAGGGTCAGGCCCAGCACGCTGAGAAGCAGGGCTTCCGGGTCCTTCACCGAGACGAAGCTGGAGATCGCATGGCCGTACCGGATGGCGACGACCAGCACCGCGATAACCGTAACCACCGCGACGGCCAGCGCCTCGGCGCCGCCGATCAGACCCGCGCCGGCCAGTACCGCGGTGATCAGCGGCAGGTAGAAGGCCATCGCGAGGTCCTCGATGACCAGCACCGACAGGATGACCGGGGTCTCCCGGTTGCCGAGCCGGCCCAGGTCGCCGAGCACCTTGGCGATCACGCCGGAGGACGACACCCAGGTGATGCCGGCCAGCACCAGCGCGGCCTCCCAGCCCCAGCCCAGCAGGAAGGCGAAGGCCGCCCCCGGCAGCGCGTTGAGCAGCGCGTCGATGACGCCGGCGGGCGCGGCGGAGCGCAGGTTGCCGACCAGCTCCGTCGCGCTGTATTCCAGGCCGAGCATGACCAGTAGCAGGATGACGCCGATCTCCGCGCCGACCTCGATGAACTCCTCGCTGGCCGACAGCGGGAGGAAGCCGCCGTGCCCGAAGGCGAGCCCGGCGAGCAGATAGAGCGGGATGGGCGAGAGGCCGATGCGCCGGCCCAGGCGGCCCAGCATGCCCAGCGCGAAGAGGAGCGCGCCGACCTCGATGAGCAGGATCGTCGTGCCGTGCACCCGCGGCCCTCAGCCGTCGCCGTCGCCGGCCAGGATGGCGCTGACGCCGTCCAGGCCGTGCCGGGTGCCGACCGCGACCACCACGTCGTTCGCCTCGAAGACGAAGGACGGCACCGGCGACGCGATGACCTCCCGCTCGCGCAGCACGGCCACGATGGACGCGCTGGTGCGGGTGCGGGCGCGGGTGTCACCCAGCTTGCGGCCCACGAACGGCGAACCCGCGGGCAGGGCGATCTGCTCGGTGAGCAGGCCCGCCGCCTGCTGGCGCAGCCCGGAGAGCTGGCCCAGCATCAGCGACGCGCCGAGGACGTCGGCCAGGGCCTCCGCCTCGTCGTCGGTGAGCGGTATCGCGGCCAGGCAGGCGTCGGGGTCGTCCACGTCGTAGAGGACCAGGTCACGACGGCCGTTGCGGTGGGACACCACGCCGACCGTCCGCCCGGAGGTGGTCACCAGGTCATGACGGACGCCGATGCCAGGAAGCGGAGTCTGCTCTACCCGTACGCGCACTCTTCCACGGTAACGGATAAGTTAACCGGCTTCGGGGACCCGGTCGGTGCGCAGGACGGCGAGCAGCAGCAGCCCGGCCGCGCAGAGGGCGGCGCAGATCCAGTAGCCGAGGCGCCAGCCGTACTGCTGGGCCACGCCGAACAGCGGCCCCGCCAGCATCGCGCCGAGCGGGAACGAGTTGGTGAACATCGTCGTCGCCTGCCCCGGGTTGGCGGGCTGCAGATCCTGCATGTACGTGATGCCGAGCGCGCCCACGCCCGAGATGAACAGCGCATTGAGCAGCTGCCCCGCCAGCAGCAGCGGCACGCCGGTGCTCACCGCCGCCAGCGCGTAGTAGGCGACCCCGCAGGCCGCGCCAGCGAAGAGCAGCAGCCGCAGCGGCACCCGGGTGGCCAGCACGCCGAGCCCCAGCATGAGCGGGATCTCCAGTGCCGCGCAGAGGCCGAGCACCAGGCCCGCCTGCGACACGTCCCCGCCGAGATCCTCGCTGATGAACAGCGGCAGCGCCTGGACGCCCAGGGTCAGCGGGGTCTGCATCAGCGTGAAGGCGAGCGCGGTCAGCAGCAAAATCCGGGGTGCCGCGCCGGGGAGCACCGGGGCGGCGGGCGGCGCACCGGGCTCGGGCGCCGGCATCCGGATCTCCTCGAGCCAGAGGATGCCCACGAGCACGGCGATCGCATACATCACGGCGGCGGTGCCGTAGACCCAGCGGAAGCCGCCGAACTCGACCAGGAACGCGGCGAGCGCCGGGCCCGCCACCCAGGCCAGCGAGAAGACCGTGCGCAGCGCGCTGATCCCCATCGCCGCCCGGTCGGGCGCGTCGCGCTCGAGCACCTGCCGTGCGTACGCGAAGGTCTGAGGGAAGAGCGAGCCGGCGACGGCCAGGGCCGTCACGGTGAGCGCGAGCAGGATCCAGTAGTCCCGGACGAAGGCCG
>CAKUMG010000764.1 GCA_934667465.1 uncultured Actinoplanes sp.
TGGACCGGGGTCAGGTAGACCACGTCGAAGCCCATCCCGGCGATCGCGGGCAGCCGTTCCGCCGCGGTCGCGAACGTGCCGCTGTGCCATCCCTCGTCGTCGAAGCGGGCGCCCTCGGAGCGGGGGAAGAACTCGTACCAGGCGCCGTAGAGCGCCCGGTCCCGTTCGACCAGCCACGGGTGCTCGGGCGACGCCGTCACGTGGTCGCGCAGCGGCCGGGCGGCCAGCTCGCCGCGGACCGCGCCGGAGATGCCCGCACTGAGCCGGGCCTCGGCGTCACGCCCCTCGTCGCGCAGGCCCGCGACGGCCGCGGCGAGCACCGCGTCCTGCTCCTCGGTGCGCGGCACCTCGGCGCGGGCGCGTTCGAGGACCCGGGCGCCCTCTTCGAGCATCAGCGCCACGTCGACGCCCGCGCCGACCTTGACGACGGCGTCGTGGTGCCAGGTGCCGTACGGGTCGGTCCAGCCCTCCACCCGGTACGTCCAGCGGCCGGTCCGGTCGGCGCAGACCGTGGCCGTCCACGCGTCCAGGCCCGCGTTGACCAGCGTCATCGGCTGGTGCTGCGGGCGGCCGTCCGGGCCGGTGCACACCACCGTCGCGCCGACGGCCTCGTGGCCCTCGCGGAACACGGTCGCGGTGACCTCGAACTCCTCGCCGACCACGGACTTCGCGGGCCGGTTGCCGCCGTCCACGACGGGGGTCACACCGGTCACGGGGATGCGGCCGATCGGCCGGGTTTCTGCGCTCACCCCGGCAACGTGCCCGGGGCGCGCGGAAACTATTCCCTGGGCAGTCCCCTCCGGACGGCGAGGACACCGGGTGTCCCGTCCACTTCGGCCGCGAGGCCCTCGAAGACGCCGGGACTCTGCAGGCCCACCTCGAAGAAGTACGGCAGTGTGGCACCGACCCCGGCCGGCAGCGGCGCGCCACCGCAGTAGGCGTGGCGGTACGCCTCGGACTGCGGGTCGTACTCGAAGGAGTATTCCTGGACCGGGAGGACCCGGTTGATCGCCGCCTGGATCAGGTTGCGCTGGTCCGGGGTGGTTCCCTGGTCGACGAAGACGTGGGCCACGGTGGACGTCCGGACCGCGCCGGCGGGGTGCTCGGCGGGCACGACCCCCGGTCGCAGGGTGCAGGACGACGCGACGGCGGGCCCCGGCTCCGCGGGCAGCACCGCGACGGCCGTCGTCCCGGCCACCGCGACGGCCAGCACCCCGGCCACCGCCAGGCCGCGCCGGGTGACCCTGATCCCGCCGGCCAGGGCGGCCAGCAGGAAGCCGCCGGGGATCGGCCAGAAGATCGGCAGCTGGACCAGGGACGGCATCCAGCGCAGGCCGAGGAAGAACGACTCGTCCCACGGCCGGTGGAAACCCAGCTCCGAGGTGAGCCACGCGAAGGCCGGCAGCATCACCGGCACGGTCAGGGCGAAGCCGATCCCGGCGAGCACCGCCCCGGCGCGGGCGGACACCGGGCGGTGCTCGCTGCGCCGGCTCGCCCAGCCGGTCAGCAGCCAGCCGGCCAGGCCGCCGAGCAGCGCGCCGGTCAGCGTGCCGGCCCACTGCCACCAGGTCGCCGAGCGGGCCAGGTCGTAGCTGACGTGCCCGCCGGAGTCGTACGCCGGCGCGTCCGCCCAGACGTGGTCACTGAACTCCAGGACCACGTCGCCGCGTGCGGCCACGAAAGTCGCCGTGCCGTCCTCGGCCCCGACGTCCGTGACGACGTCCCAGCCCGCGGCCACGAGACGGTCGCGGGCCGCCGTGGTGAACGGAAGGACGTCCCGGGTCGCCGCGGTGTGGTCGGCCCAGTACGTGACGTAGCCGTACTGGATGGTCTCGCCGTCGCCGGAGGGAATGACCACCGGCGCGTCGCCGCCGCCCCAGACAGTCATCCCGGGGAGCACGGTGCGGGCGATCTCCTCGGACTCCGCGCCGGAGGGCAGCGCGGGCGCCGCCTGCCAGCCGAGCCAGGACGCCGCGGACGCGCCCGCCAGCCCGGTCAGCAACGCCGCCAGGGTCGCCAGGACCACGACGGCCCGGGACGCCGGCCGGCCCAGGCGGGCGCGGAGCCCGTACCGGAGCATGGTCTGGATCTCCGTCGGGGAGGGCCACCGGCGTCCCGGCGGCGCGCAGTCGAGCAGGGTGCCGAGCAGTTCGTCGCGGCGCGGGCCGGGCGGGTGGATCCTGGACAGCCAGCGGTACGCCCTCATGCGGGCACCTGCTGGACCGCGACGATGCCCGGCATGCCCTGGATCTCCTCGAGCAGGGCGGGATAGTCGGACGCCACGCCCAGCTCGACCGGGAAGAAGTACGGCAGCCCGGCGACCGCGTCCGCCGGGACCGTGCCCCCGTCGCAGTAGGCGTCGCGGAACTCGGCCGAGCCCGGGTCCCAGGTCAGCCCGTAGCCGGCGGTGGCCGCATAGCTGCGCCAGATCGCCGCCTCGATCAGGTTCCGCTGGTCCGGCGTGGACGCCGGATCCACGTAGACGCGCGCCTTCTTGCTGTCGCGGGTCTCGCTCGCCGGTGCCGCGGGCGGCGGTCCCGGCGCGGGGCGGCACGCGGGGACGGTCAGCGGCGTGCCGGACGGCGGCAGCGGCAGCACCCAGACGGCGAGGGCGGCCACGAGCACCGCCGCCAGGGCGGCGAGCGTGATCCGGGGGCGGCGCACGAGGACGCGCAGCGGATGCCGCCCGGTCAGGAGCGCCCAGAGTAGCAGCCCGCCCGCGATGAGCTCGGCGAACCACAACGGCCCGGTGCTGAGCTCCCCGCCGCCGATCAGCCCCGCCCACCACGGCGACGCGCCGCCGACCGTGTCCGGGACCACCTGGAACAGGACCGACGGCACGAACAGGAAGATCATGACGCCGGTGAGGATGCCGGGGAACGCCCCGGAGAGCACCACGGCACTCAGGCGCCGGCTCGCCCAGGCGAACACGAACCAGGTGAGCACGCCACCGAGCACCGCGCCCGGCCAGGCGAACCAGCCGATCCACGACGGCTCGGCGCGGCGCACGGTGAGGGCGGCGCCCCCGTCGGCGTCGTAGGACGGCATGCCGGTGTAGAGCCAGTTCTCGAAGCCGATCGTCAGGTCACCGCGGGACGCCACGAACGACGCGCCGCTGGCCTCGCCCCGGTCGACCAGGGCCTCGGGCGGCTCGTACAGGTAGTCGCTCACCTGCCAGCCCGCCGCGGTGAACCGGTCGCGGGCGGCGGCCGCATAGCCGGGGATGTCGCGGGTGGCGTCGCTGCGGTGCCGGATCCAGTAGCGGGCGAAGCCGTACTCGTAGCCCTCGCCGCTGCCCTCCATGACGAGCACCTCGCCGTCGCCGCCGCCCCAGACCCGCAGTCCCGGGAAAGCGGTCGCGGTGACCTCCGCCGCGGCCGCGCCGGACGGGTAGGGTTCCGCGAACTCCCAGCCCAGGCGCGACCCGAGCGCGCCGCCGACCGCCGCGCCGCAGAGCGCCACCAGCAGCGACAACACCACCACGGCCCGGCCGCGGGGGAAGCCGAGCCTGGCTCGCAATCCGAAGATCACAAGATTGACGGCTTCGCGTACGGTCGCCCGGCGCCGCCCCTGATCCGCCGCCGCCTCGAGCAGCTCACCGAGCAGGACGCCGGTCAGCTGCCCGGCGACGAGCTCGAGCCGCTGCCGGACCTCCCCCGGCTCGAGGACCTGCCCGAGCCGTCCGACGCGCAGGCGCGCGACGTCCTCGACCGCCTGGTCGTCGTCAAGCTCAACGGCGGGCTCGGCACGAGCATGGGGCTGTCCGGGCCGAAGTCGCTGCTCACCGTCAAGGACGGCCACAGCTTCCTCGACATC
>CAKUMG010000765.1 GCA_934667465.1 uncultured Actinoplanes sp.
GGTCCGAGCCGGCCGCGGGCTCGCTGAAGAGCTGGCACCAGCGCTCCTCGGCGCGGGCGATGGGCCGGAGGAAGCGTTCCTTCTGCTGCTGCGTCCCGTGCGCCAGGATCGTCGGGCCGGTCAGGTCGTCCTCGCCGATGTCGCCCGGCCCGCGCTCGTCGGTGCCGACGACCCGCATCCGTACGCCCGCCGCGCCGGCCCAGTCGAGCACCTCCCGGTGGCTGGGCACCCGCACGACAGGCAGCGCGAAGAGCGACCCGGTGCTGGCCCGCACGCTGCGCGGATCGTACGGGTCCGCAGCGTGACCTGTAACGATAAACCCGCCCGCCCCGAACGCGTCCGCCGAGCGGATCAGCGTGCCGATGTTGCCCGGCGTCGCGGGGCGGTCGAAGACGACGATCAAGGACTGCGCCCGTACGGGAATCCGCCCCAGATCGTCATCGGGAAGGCCCACGACCGCGAGCACCTCGGGCGCCTCCTCGTCCTTGCCGCCCAGCTCGGCCATCAGCTCGGCGGCGACCAGCGCCCGCGGCGCATCGCTGGCCTGCGTGAGGTCCCGGGCCCAGCGCGACAGCCCGCCCCGGTCGGAGACGAGCAGCGTACGGATCTCCCAGTCGTGCTCGACCGCGAGCGAGATCGGCCGCACGCCCTGCACGAGGAACTCGCCGGCGCGCTGGCGCTTGGTCCGGTTGGTGAGCAGGGCCTGCCACTGCTGGAACGTGGCGTTGCGCGTGGTGATACGGGGCGTCCGGGACACGCCGTCCGACGTTACGGTGCCGGGCGCCGCTCGCCGCCACCGGGCCTCGCCCGGCGTACAGAATCGATCATGTCCAATGCCTTTGTGCCGTCGTCGGCGAAGAGCACGCCCTCCTCGAGCAGCGCCGCGACCGCCCGGCGATAGGGCGCGCGGGCGGCGAGCGCCGGGTTGACCGCCGGCACGATCACGGTCGGCACACCACGCCCGATGACCTCCGCAACCGAGCTCAGCGGATAGGTGTCGGCGATCCCGAGCGCCAGCTTGTTGATCGTGTTGTACGTGGCCGGCGCCACCACCAGCGCGTCGGCCACGGGCGAGACCCGCCGCCCGTCGGGCGCGTACCCGTAGGTGGTCCGCACCGGCCGCCCCGACCGCGCCTCGAGCTCCGCCACGTCGACCATCCCGAGCGCCGCCCCGGTGGCCGTCACATCCACGACCCACCCCCGGGCGACCGCCTCCCCTACGAACCCGGCGGCTCCGACCGCGGCGCCCGCACCACAGACGAGGAGGCGCAGGTCGTTGCCGCTCCCGGCCTTGTCCATGATCGCAGCGTACGTGCCCCGCGCACGCCCTCCCCCTCACCGCCCCCGCCTCACTCCGGCCACCGCTGCCCCGCCCTCTCGGCGTTGTCCAGCCCTCTCACGCGACTCTCAGCGCCCTCTCGCGCGACCCCGAGCCCTCTCGCCCACTGGCCCAATCTTCTTGGCGCGCCCCCGAACCTCTCGGCGCGCGCTCCTCAGCCCCTTCGCCGCCGCCCGGCGATCACCATGAGCGCAACCACGACGCCCCCGACCAGCAACACACCCCCGGCAGCAACCCCGGTGACCACCAACGGCGGCACCCGCTCCGGCCCCGTCACCGGCACCGCCACATCCCCACCCGCCGCCACCGGCAACGACGAAGGCCCGGCCGCCGGCGGCTCCACGTCGGCGGTCAACGCCCGTACGAGATCGAGCCGCCCATGCCCATAGGCATCGTCCCGCCCCGCAACCCCCGCATCCTCCGCGGTAGCCACCAGCCGATGCACCACCTCGGCCGCGCTCAACTCGGGATGAGCGGCCCGCACCAGCGCCGCCGCCCCGCTGACGACCGCGGTGGCCTCGCTCGTCCCACTCCCCCGGTAGTACCCGGACCGGCCGATTCCCGTCGTCACGATCTCCACCCCGGGGGCGACGAGGTCGACCTGCGGCCCGGTGACCGAGAAGCCGGCGACCCGCCCGTCCCGCCCGGTCGCCCCCACCGTCAACACCTCCGGATACCGCCCCGGAAAGTCACCCTCGACGGCATCCCCGAGATTCCCCGAGCCCGCGACCACCACCAGATCCGCGTCGACCGCGGCCTGGACAGCCTTTCTCAGAAACTCGTCGTCGCTGGTGCTAAACGACAAGTTGAGCACTCCGGCACCGCGTGATGCCGCGAAGGCGACCGCCCGGACAAGGTATTCATGGGATGCGTGCGCGTTGATCGGCGCACGGATCGGCAGGATCATCGAGCCCGGCGCGATTCCCAGCACACCTGAACCGTCGGCGTGCCCGCGCCCCGCGATGATGCCGGCCATCATCGTGCCGTGGCCGTCGATGTCGTCCCGGCCGTCACCCAGTGGATCAGGCAACACATCCAGTCCCGGGCGAACCCCGTCGTTCAGATCCTCGTGCTTCGCCCGCACGCCCGTATCGATCAAAGCAACTGTGACGCCGTTGCCCACGGCTGTTCTGTGAGCCGTGGCGATGCCCAGGGCCGCCAGGTGCCACTGCGCCGACCTGATCCTGTCGCGCGCCGGGTAAGGGACAGCAGCGATCACCGCAGCAACGCACCCCGCCGCAATGGCTCGAAGCGTCATGAAGATGATCCACCGATGATGCCCGGCCCGGGATCATGCCGGTGACGCCGCCGATCCGGCCTGATGACCGGGGCGACACCCGATGGCACTTCCCAGCTCTGATCCGCGTCACCCCTTGTCACTCCGCGGGCGTCCTCCGTGCCACCACGACCCGACGGCCGTGCTCCCATGCCTGGCATGACCGGTGGCACACCGCCGATGACACCACCGGCAGGAGTTGCTGCCCGCAAGGGACCGGACGGGGCCGGGGTGGAGGGCGACCGCGAACCCGGCGGCACAGGCCCGGACCCTCCGATGCCGCCCTGCCCGAATCTGCCGGGAGCGCCGGAGCGACCTGGCAGGCCACCGATCGCGCCCCCGGCACCGATCGCCCCGGCCGCTCCGATGACGGCACCGGGCACGAGGCTCGCCCCAGGTGCGGCAGGTACTCCGGAGCCGGCCGGTGGCGACGCGGTGGCGGGATTGATGACGGGGGGTGCGGCGCCCGCGAGGTCTACGCCGGACCCTGCCGGAGATCCCGGTTCAAGCTCGCGCGCGGAACTGCCCGAACCCGGCAGAGGCGCCAGTGCCTCGGCACCCGGCGTCGAGGGACCGGCGCCGGACCCGCCCTCCGGGACCTCGATACCGAGGCCACCGATGTCGCCCGCGCCCTCGAAGAGGGGCGGGGCGTCGAGCTGCGGCGTGAAGTCGGCCACCGCCGCCTCGGCCCTGCGCATCGCCTCGCGCGCCTTGGCGTCGTACTCGTCCTCCGCATGATCCGCCCACCGCGGGATCAGGTCGTCGCTGGCCACCAGCCGGGCGTCGGCCCACGGACGGATGGCCGTCTGAGCCTCGCCGATCGCCTCGATGATGCCGCGGAGGCCGGAGCGGATGTCTTCGGCGCGGCGGAGGGTCTGGCTCATCGAGTCCGCGACGAGGTCCATCTTGTCCAGGAAGGCGCGCGCCGAGTCGTTCTCCTCCGGCGGCCAGGCGGCGGCCAGGCGGGCGCGGGCCTCCTGCAGGGCGTTGAGCTGCGTGCGGACGTCGCCCGCGAGGGATTCCCAGTTGGTGACGCGGTCGGCGCCCGTGCAGGTGTTCTCGGCCCGGATCATGGTCCAGATGGCCGGGAGGTTGTAGGCGGTCCAGTCGGTGGCGGGCATCAGCGCGCCCCGGGCGGGTCGAGGAGGGCGGCGAGGCGGCGCTGGCTCTCCTGGGAGAGCTGGTCGGCCTGGGTGAGTT
>CAKUMG010000766.1 GCA_934667465.1 uncultured Actinoplanes sp.
CCGCTACGACATCCGCATCTGACCCTTACGCGAGTTCCACCAGCTCGAGCAGGTCGTCGCTCCACGCGTCCTCGTCGCCGTCGGGCAGCAGGATCGCGCGGTCGGGCTTGAGCGCCTGCACGGCCCCCGCATCGTGCGTGACCAGCACGATCGCGCCCGGGTAGTTCGCGATCGCGTCGAGCACCTGCTCGCGGCTGATCGGGTCGAGGTTGTTCGTCGGCTCGTCGAGCAGCAGCACGTTGGCGCCGGAACACACCAGCGTCGCCAGCGCGAGCCGCGTCTTCTCACCGCCGGACAGCACGCCCGCGGGCTTGTCGACGTCGTCGCCGGAGAACAGGAACGCGCCCAGGATCTTGCGCAGCTCGGTGTCGTTCTGGTCGCCGGCGGCGCTGCGCATGTGCTCGAGGATCGTCCGGTCCACGTCGAGCGTCTCGTGCTCCTGCGCGTAGTAGCCCAGCCGCAGCCCGTGACCCGGCCGCACCTCGCCGCTGTCCGGCTCGAGCAGCCCGCCGAGCATGCGCAGCAGTGTCGTCTTGCCGGCACCGTTGAGCCCGAGGATCGCGACCCGCGAGCCGCGGTCGACCGCCACGTCGACGTCCATGAAGATTTCGAGTGATCCGTACGACTTCGACAGGCCGTGCGCGGTCAGCGGCGTCTTGCCGCACGGCGCGGGGCTGGGGAAGCGCACCTTGGCGACGCGGTCGGAGGTCCGCACCTCCTCGAGCCCGCCGAGCAGCTTCTCCGCACGCCGCGCCATGTTCTGCGCGGCGACGGTCTTGGTGGCCTTCGCGCGCATCTTGTCGGCCTGCGCCATCAGCGCGCCGGCCTTCTTCTCGGCGTTGGCCCGCTCGCGGCGCCGCCGCCGCTCGTCGGTGTCGCGCGCCTCGAGGTACGTCTTCCAGCCCATGTTGTACATGTCGACGACCGAGCGGTTGGCGTCGAGATACCAGACCTTGTTGACCGCGGCGTCGAGCAGCTCGACGTCGTGGCTGATCACGACGAGGCCGCCCTTGTGCTGCGCCATGTAGCCGCGCAGCCAGGAGATCGAGTCCTGGTCGAGGTGGTTCGTCGGCTCGTCGAGCAGCAGGATGCCCTTGCCGTTCTGCCCGGAGTTGGCGAACAGGATGCGGGCCAGCTCGATCCGGCGGCGCTGACCGCCGGAGAGTGTGCCGATCGTCTGGGCGAGCGCGCGGTCGGGCAGGCCCAGGTTGGCGCAGATCCGGGCGGCCTCGGACTCGGCCGCGTAGCCGCCCAGCGCGGAGAACTGGTCCTCGAGGTTGCCGTAGCGCCGGACGAGCTTCTCGTCGGCGCTCTCCTCCAGCTCGATCTCGAGCTTCTGCATCTCGCCCATGATCACGTCGAGGCCGCGGGCGGAGAGCACCCGGTCGCGGCCGGTGACGTTGAGGTCACCCGTGCGGGGGTCCTGCGGGAGGTAGCCGACCTCGCTGGTGGTCTCGACCGTGCCGGCATAGGGCTGACCCTCGCCGGCGAGGACCTTGAGCGTGGTGGTCTTGCCGGCACCGTTGCGGCCGACCAGGCCGATCCGGTCGCCGGCCTGCACGCGCAGGGTGGTCGGGGAGATCAGGATCCGGGCGCCGGCGCGCAGTTCGAGGCCGGTGGCGGTAATCATGGGAAGCGTCTCGCTCTCGGGGAGGAAGGCTGGCTCAGGCACACGGAGGCACCGGCCGGTCGAAACATCCGGTCGGTGCGGGGCAGGTCAGCCTTCGCAGAGCAGCACCCGACGATTGTACCGGGCGTTCCCAGGAACCTCCCACCCGATTACAACTCAAGATCATCGGGTACTCGCGCCCATACACGTTCGGGAGGACTCGATGGAACTCAACGATCGCGCCGAGATCGACACCAGTCAGATCGACGACCGGCGGTCCGGCGGGGGCGGTGGGGGCGGGATCGGCGGCCTCCCGATCGGCGGCGGCGGGCTGACCGGCATCATCGTGACGCTGGTCATCGCCGTGGTCGGCGGCTACTTCGGCATCAATACCCTGGGCGGCGACAGCGGCGGCCAGACGCAGGGCGACACCACCACGCTCGCCACCGCCTGCAAGCAGGAGAACGCCCTCGACCTGCTCGAGTGCCGCAACGCGCTGTACGTGAACTCGATCCAGGACTACTGGAAGGACGCGTACCCGCAGAGCTTCGACGGCGCCTACAAGCCGGCGCAGACGCAGTTCTTCCGCAACCAGACGAACACCGCCTGCGGCGCGGCCGACTCCGGCGTCGGCCCGTTCTACTGCCCCGGCGACGACAAGGTCTACATCGACCTGTCGTTCTACGACGTCCTCGCGCAGCAGCTGGGGGCGCCCGGCGAGTTCGCCCAGCCGTACGTCCTGGCGCACGAGTACGGCCACCACATCCAGGACATCTCGGGCACCGAGGAGGCCATGCGCCGCCAGCAGCAGCGCGACCCGGACCAGGCGAACGCGCTGTCGGTGAAGCTCGAGCTGCAGGCCGACTGCTACGCCGGCGCGTGGGCCAAGAACGCCACCGGCACGGACACCGCCAGCGGGCAGCAGATCTTCAAGAGCATCACCGCGCAGGACATCCAGGAGGGCCTCGACACGGCTGCCAAGATCGGCGACGACACGCTGCAGAAGCAGGCCGGTGGCGAGATCAACCCGGAGGCGTTCACGCACGGGACGAGCGCGCAGCGCCAGGAGTGGTTCAAGCGCGGGTACGACAGCGGGTCGCCGGGGACGTGCGACACGTTCAAGGCGGGAGCGCTTTAAAGGCCCGGCGACTGTGCGTGAGGGGTGACGCCCCGGTGTCGGGCGTCCGATCGACGTATGGGTTCCGGGCCGGCGCGGTGTTACGTTCCGGGTCCGCTGCACACCTTCCTCCGACGCAGCAGGAGGTGGCCGATGACCCAGGACCCGGCGCCCCGCGACGTGTGGCCCGAACAGTGGGCGGTCCGGTGCTCGATCCGCGCCGACGAGCTGGAACACCGCCTGCGCGCCGCGACGGCCGGGGAGCCGCTCGACCCCCGCCGCGCCGCCGTGGCCGACGCCATCAGGAGCCTGCTCACCACGGCCCGCGCCGCCTGTGGCCGCGACCCCACGAAGCGTCGCCGCGGGCGCAAGAACCGGTGGCGTGGCACCTCCGTGGAGCAGGCGTATCAGAGCCTGCACGCCGCCGAGGCGTTCTTCGTCGAGCTCGCCACCGCCGACGAGGTCCGGGCCATGATCCCCCAGGTGTGGGCGCGAGCCGACCCGCTCCTCGACCGCGACGACCCGCGCCGCGAGCTGTTCCGTGCCATCACGGCGCCCGGCGTCACCCGGCCGGACCGCGCGAAGGTCCAGCAGGCGATGCGGATCGCCTACGCGGCCGGCGACCAGCTGCACGTCCGGGTCCGCGACTTCCGGAACATCCTGATCATCACCGCCACCCTGATCACGCTGCTGATCGCGGCGATCAGCGTGCTCGTGACACTGTTCCCCGGCACCATGCCGCTGTGCTTCGCCCCCGGCCAGTCGGTGGCCGGCACCACGGCGACCGGGCAGTTCGTGGTCTGCCCCAGCGGCGCCGCCCCGCCCGGCGGGTTCCGCGAACCGGACGGCACCGACATCCTCGTCGTCGTCGGGCTCGGGCTGCTGGGCGGCGCCCTCGCCGCGGCGTTCTCGATCCGGAACATCAAAGGCACGTCGACGCCGTACGGCGTACCGCTGGCCCTGGCGTTCCTCAAGCTCCCGAGCGGGGCGCTGACCGCGCTGGCCGGGCTGCTCCTGCTCGGCGGTGACTTCATCCCCGGCCTGTCGCAGCTGGACAACCAGCGGCAGATCCTGGCGTACGCGCTG
>CAKUMG010000767.1 GCA_934667465.1 uncultured Actinoplanes sp.
ACCCGCGGTGCGGGCACGGACACAGCCCGCGGTGCTGGCGTGGGCACAACCCGGGGTGCGGGTGCAGGCGTGGGCCGGGAGGTGGGACGCGGCGGCAGGGACACCAAGACGTGCGTGCCGCCGATGGAGCGGCTCCCTGCCATGCCCGAGGGCTGGGCGGCGGGGTCTCCGTGCAGCCGGCGGAGGCGCTCGGTGTGGAGGCGGTACTTGCCCCAGGCGCGGCGGGGCTCGTGGTCGCGGCGGAACTGCTCGCGCTCCGGCGAATAGTTGCGCGACCTCGTCCGGTCGCGCATCTGGGCGACCTCCGACGTCGTGAACATCTGCAACTGCCCCATGCCGACTATTATCCCGCGGCGGGCCGGGAAATGACGACTCGGATCGACGATTCAGTGTGCCATAAAGGGTGAGGAAAAGTGACTATAGTCTCGCTCGGAAGATTTGACGGGACGCCGCATCCGGGAGCACATTAAGACCACGCAGCCGCCACCCAAAGAGGCGACGTTACGGAACTTCCCAGGCTTCGGAAATGCCGAGGAGCCAGCGCGATGGTGAGCAACCAGCAGGCGGGCCACAACGCCACCACCGGGACGGGGGACCGCGCACGGCTGCAGCGCGATCGTCCACGGGCAGCGCCGCCGAGGCGACGCGGCCAGCGCGCGCCGGGGTAAGCCGGCGAACGGAGACGCCGGGACAGTGGGCGCCGGGCGCCGCCGGGGCACCGGGCACCGGCGGAAAAGTAGGCCCGGGCCCCGCCGGACAGGAAGGCCCGGCGGCGCTGCGGGCGGCGCGAAGGTGAGGCGGCGGACGCTGACGAACGAGACAGCGGGACCAGGGGCACCGCCGGGGCAGGGTGCCCCGGCGGCGCTGCGGGTGGGGTGGGAGAAGCGGGGTCAGTGGCCGGTGTGGCCGGGGCCGGGCATGGGGTGGCCGCCCTGGTGTTCGATCTTCATGACCTCGGCGGGCATGACGACGAAGGGGCGCATCATGCCCATGTCCTCGTGGTCGCGCATGTGGCAGTGGTGCAGGAAGCGCCCGCTGTGCGCGAAGTGCGCCGCCACCGTCACCGCCTCGCCGTTGTTGACCGAGACGACGTCCTTCCAGCCCGCGTCCGTGGCCGCGGGCGGCAGGGTCTCGACGTACTCGATCGGGGACGAGGTGCCGCCGCCGATGGTGCGGCCGGCGTCGTCGAGGACGAACTCCCACTTGTCGGCGACGTCGTAGAAGTGGCGGTGCTGGACGCGGAAGTGGGTGGCGTGGATGTGCTGGGGGTGGGGCCAGCCGCCGACGTCGAGGTTGATCCAGGTCCACTTCTCCCAGTCGCCGGTCTTGACCATGAAGGAGACCGGGTCGTTGAAGCGGCGGGCGACGCGGCGGTACGTGCGTACGACGCCGTCCGGGCCCTTGACCTGCACGATCCCATCGGCGGGCAGCTCAGCGGGCGGGGACGAAACAAGCTCCATCTCCCACTGCTCGATCTGGCCGGTCCCCAGCGGCGGGAAGACGATCAAGCGCTCGGCGACGGGCTTACCGACAGCCGGGAACTTGCGGTCGAGGCGCGCCGGGACGCCGCCGGAGGACGAGCCGCGGGAGGCGACGCGGAACTGCATGACCTGCGGCCACGGGCCCGGGTCGTAGTCGGCGTTGACCAGGGTCAGCGACTTGCCCTTGAACGCCGCGAAGTCGATCAGCACGTCGGCGCGCTCGGCCGCGAGGACGCTGATCGTGCCGCCGGTCGAGACGGGCGCGGCGAGCAGACCGCCGTCGGTGCCGATGAGCTTGACGGCATCGTCCGGCACCGGAGAGCCGTCGGAGAGAGTCAGCTGCAGATGGTACGGCCGGACGTTGGACACGTTCGCGATCCGGAACCGGTACCAGCGGGGCTCGACGTTCAGGTGCGGCCAGATCACCCCGTTGACCGTGGTGAACGGGCCCGAGAACGACGTCGCCAGCAGCTCGGGTTCGGTGGCGTACATGACCGTCTTGTAGAGCTGGATCCCGGTCAGCTTCCCGGCCGCGTCGAGGTCGAAGTTGCGGTCGCACAGCTGCAGCGGCACCTCGTACCTGCCGGACGGCAGACCGAGGCCCGCCTCGGTGCTGTCCCGGATCAGGTAGAGGCCGCTGAGCCCGGCGATGGTGTTCCAGCGCGACACCGGCATCGCGTGGTCGTGGTACCAGAGGGCGGCGGCGCGCTGATCGTTCGCGTACTCGGCGACCTGGGCCTGCCCGTTCGGGTAGCCGGCCTCGGGCCAGCCGTCGTTGTCCATGCCGGTCTCCGCGCCGTGCAGGTGCACGACCGTCCACGCGGGCAGGTTGGCGACGTCGGGCAGCAGCGGGGCGCCGTCAGTGCCGGGCCGGTCCCAGAGCGGCGGGTCGGCGAAGGCGATCATCGGCGCGGCGGCGCGCAGCGGCATCTTGCCGGTCAGCTGGTTGACCCAGCGGACGGTGGCCGTCTCGCCGGAACGCACCTCGATCGTCGGTCCGGGCAGGGTCCCGCCGAACGTCCACAGCGTCGTCGGCGCGAGCTGCGAGTGCAGCCGCTGCTTCACGGTCCGCATCGGCACGGTCAGGGTCTTGCCCTCCCGCGCGCGCAGCACCCGCGGGATCGGGAGCGGGTCGCGGAAGGGCGTGACAGGCGTGGGGTACGCAGCAGCGGCCGCAGTGCGAGCGCGGGCGCCCGCACCGGCGGGGTCCGGGCCGGCAGGGTCCAGCGCGGGATCCGGGGCGGGCACGTTGCGGCCGGGCAGCCGCGTCGTGTCCGCGACGGGGACCATCCGGGGCGGGGCCGGCTTTCCGGGGCCGGCGAGGGCCGTACGGAAGTCGTTGTTGAGCAGCAGCGCGGAGGTGCCGAAACCGGCGACGATCGAGCCGGCGATCAGGTGCCGGCGGCTGAGCCCGCCGGGCGCGGGTTCGGGGGTGGTCATGCTTCTCCCTCAGAAGTGAGTGCGGAAACCGTGCGGTGGGTGAAGAGATAGCGCGGGGACACCGGATGCCCGGCCGCCGCGGCGAGGGTCACGAGGCGCAGGGCGGCCAGGCTGTCCCCGCCGAGTGCGAAGAAGTCGTCGTCCAGCCCGGCCCGCGGCACGTCGAGGGCGGCCGCGAAGGCGTCGCACAATGCGCGTTGGGCGGCGGTGACAGGCGGCCGGTAACCGGGCGCCGCGGCGGGAGCAGGCGCCGGCAGACGAGCCTTGTCGAGCTTGCCGTTCGAGGTCAGCGGCAGAGAGTCAAGAGACACGACTGCGGCGGGTACGAGGTGCGCGGGGAGCCGTCCCGCCAGCCACGTCCGCACGGACGCGGTGTCCAGGACCTGCCCGTCGCGCGGCACCGCGTAGCCGACCAGGATCCGGCGGCCCGAGTCGGTGACCGGGGCGGTGACGGCCGCGGCGGCGACGGCCGGGTGTGCCGCCAGGGCCGCCTGGACCTCGCCGGGCTCGACCCGGTAGCCCCGGATCTTGACCTGCTCGTCGACCCGGCCCAGGTAGTCGAGGGCGCCGTCGGCGGTCCAGCGGGCCTGGTCGCCGGTGCGGTACATGCGCGCGCCGGGCACGAACGGGTCGGCGACGAAGCGGCCCGCGGTCGCCGCGGGAGCGTTCAGGTAGCCGCGGGCCAGCCCGGCCCCGCCGAGGTAGAGCTCCCCCGGCACGCCGGGCGGGAGCAGGGCGAGGTTCGGGTCGAGCACGTACGCGCGGACGTTGTCCACGGGTCTGCCGACGAGCGGCCGGTCGTGGCTGGTGACGAACGCGGCCAGCGAGTCGACGGTGCACTCGGTCGGGCCGTACAGGTTGACCGCCAGCAGCCCCGGCGTGGCCGCGAGC
>CAKUMG010000768.1 GCA_934667465.1 uncultured Actinoplanes sp.
CCGGTGCGGTGATCAAGGATCCGGTGTCGGACGCGGCGGTCTGGCGGGAGTACCTGGAGACCGTGGTCCGCGAGCGGGACGGCTGGTCCGGCTTCTACCGGGCCGCGCGCGAGGCGATCTGAGGTGGAGCGCCACTACGGGATCCGGCATCACGGGCCGGGGTCGGCCCGGGCCGTGCTGCGGGAGCTGTCCGCGCGGCCGCCGTCGATCCTGCTGGTCGAGGGGCCGCCGGAGGCCGACGAGCTGGTCCGGTGGGTGGCCGACGAAGGGCTGCGGCCGCCGGTGGCGCTGCTCGGGTATGCGACGGACGATCCGCGGCGGTCGGCGTTCTGGCCGTTCGCGGTGTTCTCGCCGGAGTGGCAGGCGATCCGGTGGGCGGCCGGGCACGGGGTGCCGGTGCGGTTCTTCGACCTGCCGTTCGCGTATCGGCTCGCGGACGGGTCCGGGCCGCCGCTTTCCGCGCCGCCGCCTTCCTCCGTGCCGCCGCCTTCCGTGCCGCCGCTCGCTGGACCACCGCTTTCCACGCCGCTGCTTGCCGGACCGCGGCACTCGGAGTCGCCCGACGCGCCGCCGCTCGCCGGGGCGCCCGGTGAGCCGCCGCTTGGCGGGGCGAGGGCCGAGCCGGGGTTGCGGCCGGTGGATCCGATCGGGGAGCTGGCCGCGGCGGCCGGGTACGACGATCCCGAGCGGTGGTGGGAGGACGTGGTCGAGCACCGGGGCCTGCCCGCGTTCGAGGCGATCGCGGAGGCCATGGCCGCCATCCGGGAGACCGCGCCCGAGGACCCGCAGGACCTGCTCCGCGAGGCCCACATGCGCACCGTGCTGCGGGAGGTGCGCCGCACGCACGAGGAGATCGCGGTGGTGTGCGGGGCCTGGCACGTGCCGGCCCTGAGCCGCAAGGTGACCGCCAAGGACGACGCCGCGCTGCTCAAGGGGCGCAAGCGGGCCAAGGTCAGCTTCACCTGGGTGCCGTGGACCTACGGGCGGCTGGCGTCCCGGTCCGGCTACGGCGCCGGGGTGCGTTCCCCCGGCTGGTACCACCACCTCTTCACTGCCGGGGCCGACGTGGTGCCGCGCTGGCTGGTCGACGCCGCCGGGGTGCTGCGCGCCGAGGGGGTGCCGACGTCGTCCGCGCACGTCATCGAGGCCACCCGGCTTGCCGGTGCGCTCGCCGCGCTGCGCGGCCGGCCGCTCGCCGGGCTCGCCGAGGTCACCGAGGCGGCCGAGGCCGTCATGTGCGACGGCGAGCCGCTGCGGGCGGAGCTGATCGGGCGGCGGATGGTCGTGGGCGAGCGGCTCGGCGAGGTGCCCGCGGAGATGCCGGCCGTCCCGCTCGCCCGGGACCTCGCCGCGCAGCAGCGGGCGCTGCGGCTCAAGCCCGAGGCTTTGGAGAAGGTGCATGAGCTCGACCTGCGCCGCGACCTCGACCTGGGCCGGAGCCGGCTGCTGCACCGGATGCGCGCGATCGGCGTGCCGTGGGGCGAGCCGGACACCGCGCGCCGCGGCAGCGGAACGTTCCGCGAGCAGTGGCGGCTGCGCTGGCACCCCGACTTCGCGGTCCGGCTGGTCGAGGGCAGCATGCACGGCACCACCGTGGAGGCCGCCGCGACCGCGAAGGTGGTGGCCGCCGCCCGCGAGGCGCGGACGCTCGCCGAGGTCACCGCGCTCGTCGAGGTGTGCCTGCTCGCCGACCTGACCGGCGCGTTCGGGCCCGTGCTCACGGCGCTCGGCACCCGCGCCGCGCTCGACGCCGACCTCGGGCACCTGATGGCGGCGATCCCCGCGCTCGCCCGCACCCTGCGCTACGGCGACGTGCGCCGGACCGGGGCGACGGGGCTGGCGGCGGTGACCGCGGGCCTGCTGACCCGGGTGTGCGCGGGGCTGCCCGCCGCCGCCGGCTCGCTGTCGGACGAGGCCGCGCAGTCGTTGCAGGGGCACGTGGACGGCGTCCATGCCGCGGTGGCTCTGCTCGACGATCCCGGGCTGCGGGAGCGCTGGCTCGGGACGCTCGCGTCGGTGGCCGGGCGGAGCGGGTTGCACGGGCTGCTCGCCGGGCGCCTCACCCGGCTGCTGCTGGACGCGGGACGGCTCGACGGCGCCGAGGTCCGGCGGCGGCTCGGCAGGTCGCTCACCGTGGGGACGCCTCCCGCGCAGGGCGCCGCGTGGGTGGAGGGGTTCCTCGCCGGCGGTGGGCTGCTGCTGGTGCACGACGACGAGCTGCTGGAGCTCGTCGACCGCTGGATCGCCGACATCGCCCCCGACGCGTTCGACGACGTGCTGCCCCTGCTGCGGCGCACGTTCGGGGGTTTCGCCGAGGGCGAGCGGCGGGCCATCGGGGAGCGGATCGCGCGCGGCGGGCGTACGGATGATGTCGAAGCCCGGGTCCTCGACCACGATCGCGCCGCGCGGGTGCTGCCCACGCTGGGGCTTCTGTTCGGCAGGGAGTTGGTATGACCGACGACGGGACCGGCTTGCCTTCGCACGCGACGGGCGGCGGGGATGGCGGGGAGCGGGGGCGGCGGTGGCGGCTCGTGCTCGGCGGGGCGGCCGAGGAGTCGCTGGGGGCGTCCGAGGGGCGCGACTCGCGGATGGATGCGGCGCTCGCGGCGCTCTACGACGGCGACGGGGAGGAGCAGGGGCGCGGGACCTCGCGGTCCGGCGGGCTGGGCGGGTCGGCGCCCACGGTGGCGCGGTGGCTCGGCGACATCCGCGAGTACTTCCCGAGCACCGTCGTCCAGGTCATGCAGGCCGACGCGATCGAGCGGCTCGACCTGAGCCGGTTGCTGCTGGAGCCGGAGATGCTCGGCGCGGTCGAACCCGACGTCCACCTGGTCGGCACGCTGCTCTCCCTCAACCGGGTCATGCCCGACCGCACCCGCGAGACCGCCCGCCAGGTGGTCCGCAAGGTCGTCGGCGAACTGGAGCAGCGGGTCAGCCGCAGGACCCGAGCGGCGGTCACCGGCGCCCTCAACCGCGCGGCCCGGATCAACCGGCCCCGGCTCACCGACATCGACTGGGACCGGACGATCCGCGCCAACCTGAAGCACTACCAGCCCGGGCACCGCACGGTCGTGCCCGAGCGCCTGATCGGCTACGGCCGCCGCACCACCGCGGTCCAGCGCGACGTGGTCCTCTGCGTCGACCAGTCCGGCTCGATGGCGGCCTCGGTCGTGTTCTCGGGCGTCTTCGCGGCGGTGCTGGCCTCGCTGCGCACGCTGCGCACGTCGCTGGTCGTCTTCGACACCGCCGTCGTCGACCTGACCGACCAGCTGCACGACCCGGTCGAGGTGCTCTTCGGCACCCAGCTGGGCGGCGGCACCGACATCAACCGCGCGGTCGGCTACGCCCAGGGCCTGATCACCCGGCCGCGCGACAGCATCTTCGTGCTGATCAGCGATCTGTACGAGGGCGGCATCCGCGACCAGATGCTCCGCCGCGTCGCCGAGATGACGGCCGCGGGCGTGCAGGTCGTGGTGCTGCTCGCGCTGTCGGACGAGGGCGCGCCGGCCTACGACGCGGACAACGCCGCGGCCCTCGCGGCCATGGGGGTGCCGGCCTTCGCGTGCACACCGGATGCCTTCCCCGACCTGATGGCGGCCGCGATCGAACGCCGGGACCTGATCGCGTTCGCCCAGCGCCTGGCCGAGCAGTGATCGCGGGCGGCGTGAGGGGCGTCGAGGGCCCCGGGTCAGCGCGGTCGGTGAGTCGAGCGCGGATCACGCGGTGCGGGCGCGGGCGGCGCGTGAGCAACGCGGTGAGCACGGGCCAACGCGGTGGGGGCGCTGGCGGGCCGACGCGGCACGGCGCGGCAC
>CAKUMG010000769.1 GCA_934667465.1 uncultured Actinoplanes sp.
GCTACCTCGTCATCGCCGCGGTCATCTTCGGCGGCTGGCGGCTCGGCCGCACCCTGGCCGGCTGCGCGGTCTTCGGGCTCGCCGACGCGCTGCGGCTCGCCCTGCCCGCGCTGGGCGTGACGCTCAACTCGCAGCTGCTCGTCGCGGCGCCGTACCTGTTGGCTCTGCTGGCGATGCTGCTCTTCGCCGGCCGGCACCGGCAACCTCTCGCCCTCGGAAAGCCCTTCGTCCGTCAGGAGAACCCGTGATGGTCAGCGCACTGGCGCAGAGCTACGACCCGCTCGGCGCGCACGCCGAGGACCCGTACCCCTTCTATGCCGAGGCCCGCCGCCGCGAGCCCGTCTTCTTCTCGCCGCGCCTCGACGCGTACGTGATCACCAGGTTCGCCGACATCGACGCCGTCCTCAAGAACCCGGCGGTGTTCTCCTCGGTCAACAGCCTCCGCGGTGTCAAGGCCCCGTACCCGTCGACGCTCGCCGTGCTCGCGAAGAGCCACCCGCAGACCCCCGACCATGTGACCTCCGACGATC
This sequence comes from uncultured Actinoplanes sp., assembly GCA_934667465.1. Classification (GTDB taxonomy): domain Bacteria; phylum Actinomycetota; class Actinomycetes; order Mycobacteriales; family Micromonosporaceae; genus Actinoplanes. The sequence continues at coordinate 531 of CAKUMG010000769.1, forward strand.
CGGCCCACCGCCGGCTGCGCGAGCCCTACGCCAAGCACCTCACGACACCCGGGCGGCTCAAGGAGATGGAACCGGAGATCCGTGCGCGCGCCGAAGAACTCGTCGACTCGTTCATCGGCGACGGCTCCGCCGACCTCGTCGCCCGTTTCTCGGCGCCGCTGCCGGTCCGGACCGCCGCCGCGCTGTTCGGCTTCGACCCGGAGGACATCCCCGTGGTCAAGGAGGGCAGCGAGGCCCAGTTCTCCCTGGGCAGCATCGACCTCACCGAGGCACAGGAGCTCGTCGTCGGCGAGACCGTCGTCGTCTTCAAGAACCTGGTGTCCGGCTACGTCCGCCGCCGCCACGCCGCCCCGGCCGGCGACCTGATCAGTGACGTCACCGCGGCCTTCGCCCCCGGCGGCACCCTCACCTACGACCAGGAGTCCGAGGTGGTCACGTCGCTGTGCAGCACGTTCGGTGCCAGCCACATCACCACCGCCGACCTGATCGGCAGCGCCCTGCGCCTGCTGACCGCCCACCCCGGACAATGGGAGCTGCTGCTCTCCGATCAGGAACTCATCCCGCAGGCCGTCGAGGAGACCCTCCGCTACGAGGCCCCGATCCCGGCCATGTTCCGCCGGGCCACCGGCCCCGCCACGCTCGCGGGCGTCGACATCCCGGCCGGCGCCGACCTGATGCTGCTCTTCGCCTCCGCCGGCCACGACGAGGACCGCTACCCCGACGCCGCCCGCTTCGACGTGACCCGCCGCCCGGCCCGCCACCTGGCCTTCGGTGCCGGCATCCACACCTGCGTCGGCGCGGGACCGGCCCGCGCCCAGGCCCGGATCGCCCTCGAGGTCCTCACCTCCCGGCTGCCCGGCCTCACCCTGCCGCCGGGCCGCACCGTCCCGGTCCGCAACTCCGTCAACGTCCGCGGGCCGCTGGAGCTCGAACTCCGCTGGTGACCCCGCCCCGGCGTATCGTCGAACCGTGGCCGTCCGCGTCCGCAGCGCGCGCACAGGAGTCGTCGTTCTCCTGTGCGCCGCGGCCTGCACCGCCACCCCCGCCACCCCTGCCATCCCTGCTGTCCCTGCCGGCCCCGCGACTTCCGGCCCCGCGGCTTCCTCGGGCGCCCCGGCCGCCCCGCCCGCCGGGTGCCCGCCAGATGCCGGCCTGGGCGGCGCAATCCTGCAGGGCCGCGTGCGGGACGCCACCCTGTGGGCGATGTTCCTGACCCCCGCCGGCCGCCTGACCATCGCCCAGGAGAACAAGATCGTCTGGCGGATGACGGGCACCGGCACCTTCACCGTCACCGCAACGGGCCCGGCCGGCACCACCGTCCGTCCGACCTGGACCGAAGAGCACACCGGCAGCACCTTCGACCGCCCGGGCGACGAGTTCGGCACCGGCTGGAAGTTCCCGGAACCCGGCTGCTGGACTTTCACCGCCACCCGCACCACCGGCTCCGCTGAGCTGACCGTCCGCGTCGGCACCCCCTGGCGGTTTCCGCCCGTGGCCGGCCGATCAGGTGCTACCGCCGCACCCTGATCATCGCCTGTTCAGGCGCGGGCGGGCTGCTCGGCGGGGGAGAGCAGGGCGGTCACCCCGGCCAGGTAGGCGTCGGCGTCGGTGCCGTCGACCAGGAGGCGCTGGAGGATGAACCCCTGGACGAGGCTCAGCATGGCGGCGCCCACCTGCTCGGGGACGGCGTCCGGTGGCAGCGTGCCCGCGGCCTGGCGGCGCCGGGCGACCTCGGCGAAGTTGCCGCGGAGGCGGCGGTAGACCTCGTCGGCGCGGGCGGCGAGCTGGGGATTGCGCAGGGCCTCGGCCCAGACCTGGACGCCGATGCGGCTCAGGTCGACGCCGGTGGCCTCGTTGTGCACGACGCGGCTGTCGATCGCGTGGACGAGGGCGGTCAGCGCCTGCGCGGGTGAGGGCGCGGCGCCGTCCGCGAGGAGCCGGCCGAACGCCTCGTCCGCCGTGGTCAGCGCGGTTTCCGCCACCGAGGCGATCAGTTCCTCCTTGCTGCGGAAGTAGCGGTAGACCGCGCCGGCGGACAACCCCGCCTCGGTGATGATGTCGGCCATCGAGGTGGCGTGGAAGCCGTTGGCGGCGAAGAGCCGGGCCGCGGCGGCGATGATCTCGGCTCGGCGGTCGGCCAGGTACTGCTCGGAGACGCGGGGCATGTGCCAAATTCTAAAGACGAACGTTCGTTCTTGTAAACCGGCCGGAGGTGTGCCAGCATCAAAAGCGAACATCCGTTCTCTTAGGGAGTCGTCATGGAAACCCGCCCCGCCCCGCCGTCACCGTGGTCCGCGGTGGTGCGCGCCGTCCTCCTGCTGACCGCGATCATCGGCGTGCTGATCACCGTCTTCGCGTGGCCGGCCGTGCGCTCCTCGATCCACGACGTCCCGATCGCCGTCGCCGGTCCGCCCGCCGCAGCTGCGCAGGTCAGCGCGGCTCTCGAGCAGCGCGTGCCGGGTGGTTTCACCGTCACGGAGGTGGCCGGCACTGCCGGCGCCGAGCGCCTGATCCGCGACCGTGAGGTCTACGGCGCCATTGACCTCACCACGGGCGCGCCGCAGGTGTTGACCGCCTCCGCGGCCAGTGCGCCGGTGGCGCAGGCGCTGCAGTCCGTCGGCGCCGCGCTCGCCCAGGCGCAGCCGGAGGGTGGTGCCGTGCGTGACGTGGTCGCCCTGCCCACAGACGATCCGCGCGGTGCCGGGCTGGCCGCGGGCGCGCTGCCGCTGGTGCTGGGTGGGATGCTCGCCGCGGTGCTGCTGACCCGGCTGGTCCGGGGCGGTGCGCGCCGGATCGTGGGAGCGCTTGCCTTCGCCGTCACCGGAGGGCTCACGATGGCGGCGATCCTGCAGTTCTGGCTCGGGTCGCTCGACGGCGGCTACCTGGCGAACAGTGGTGCGATCGCGCTGACCGTGGCTGCCACGTCGTTGACGATCCTGGGTCTCGAATCGTTGATCGGGGCCGCCGGGTTCGGGGTCGGGGCGGTGCTGATGATGCTGGTCGGCAATCCGTTGTCCGGGATGGCTTCCGCGCCGGAGATGCTCCCGGGGTGGTCGGGGGCTTTCGGGCAGCTGTTCCCGCCCGGTGCGGGCGGCCAACTGCTCCGCTCGACCGCCTTTTTCGACGGTGCCGGCATCATGCTGCCACTCATCGTTCTCCTCGCTTGGCTCGTCCTCGGCGCCGCGCTGACTCTGGCCGGCCACCACCGCAGCCGTCGCACCACCACGGCCTCTGCCCCCGCCGAACCGACCACGCTCGCCACGGTCTGACTCGCCAGGTC
>CAKUMG010000770.1 GCA_934667465.1 uncultured Actinoplanes sp.
GTCGGCACCCGTGTACGCGACCGCGACGCCGACGTCCAGGAGGAGACGATGACCCAGCCAGAGCCCACCCCGGTGGCCGGCCGACCCGTGGCCGCAAGTCGAAGAAGCAGCGGCGTCAAGAGTTCGACAACCTGTCGGCTCCGCAGATGAGCTCGGGTGCTCCGCGCGGTCAGGGTCAGGAGATCCGGCTGTCGCGTGGCGCCTCGCTGTCCGACTTCGCCGACAAGATCAACGCCAACCCCGGTTCGCTGGTCCAGGAGATGTTCAACCTGGGCGAGATGGTCACGGCGACCCAGTCGTGCTCCGACGAGACGCTGCTGCTGCTCGGCGAGCACCTGGGCTTCGACGTCCAGATCGTCAGCCCCGAGGACGAGGACCGTGAGCTGCTCGCGCAGTTCAACATCGACCTCGACGCCGCGGTCGACGAGGACCGTCTCGTCACCCGGCCGCCGGTCGTGACCGTCATGGGTCACGTCGACCACGGTAAGACGAAGCTGCTCGACGCCATCCGCAAGACCAACGTGGTGGCGGGCGAGGCGGGTGGCATCACCCAGGGCATCGGCGCCTACCAGGTCGGCTACGAGCACAACGGGGTCCACCGCGCGATCACGTTCCTGGACACCCCCGGTCACGAGGCGTTCACCGCCATGCGTGCCCGTGGTGCCCAGGCGACGGACATCGTCATCCTGGTGGTCGCCGCCGACGACGGCGTCATGCCGCAGACGGTGGAGGCGTTGAACCACGCCAAGGCGGCCGAGGTGCCGATCGTGGTCGCGGTCAACAAGATCGACAAGCCGGACGCCAACCCGGAGAAGGTCCGCCAGCAGCTGGCCGACTACGGGCTCCTCGTCGAGGAGTACGGCGGTGACACGATGTTCGTCAACGTCGCGGCGAAGCCCGGCATCGGCATCGACGACCTGCTCGAGGCCGTCCTGCTGACCGCCGACGCGTCGCTGGAGCTGACCGCTCCGACCGACGGCCCCGCCCAGGGTGTCGTGGTCGAGTCCCACCTGGACAAGGGCCGCGGTGCGGTCGCCACCGTCCTGGTGCAGAAGGGCACGCTCCGGGCCGGCGACTCGATCGTGGCGGGCGGCGCGCACGGCCGCGTCCGCGCCATGCTCGACGAGAACGGCAACAACGTGGCGGAGGCCGAGCCGGCCCGTCCGGTCCTGGTGCTGGGTCTGACCTCGGTGCCGGGCGCGGGCGACACGTTCCTCGCGGCGGCCGACGACCGTACGGTGCGGCAGATCGCCGAGCAGCGGCAGGCACGCCGCCGCGCGGCGAGCTTCGCCAACTCGCGCGGCCGGGCCACCCTCGAGACGCTCATGGAGCAGCTCAAGGAGGGCGAGAAGACCTCGCTCACCCTGCTCATCAAGGGCGACGCCTCCGGTTCGGTGGAGGCCCTCGAGGACGCGCTGTTCAAGATCGAGATTCCGGACGAGATCCAGCTCAAGGTCATCCACCGCGGCGTCGGTGCGATCACCGAGAGCGACGTCAACCTGGCGTCGGCCTCGTCGGAGCAGATCGCGACGATCATCGGCTTCAACGTCCGGGCCAGCAACAAGGTCAAGGAGCTCGCCGACCGCGCCGGCGTGGAGATCCGCTACTACAGCGTGATCTACCAGGCCATCGAGGAGATCGAGGCGGCGCTCAAGGGCCTGCTCAAGCCGGAGTACGAAGAGGTCGAGCAGGGCACGGCGGAGATCCGCGAGGTCTTCCGCTCGTCCAAGATCGGTCTCATCGCCGGTACGATCGTGCGGTCGGGTCTCATCAAGCGCAACGCCAAGGCCCGGGTCCTGCGCGAGGGTGTCGTGGTGGCGGAGAACGTCACCATCAACTCGCTGCGCCGGTTCAAGGACGACGCCACCGAGGTCCGCGAGGGCTTCGAGTGTGGTGTGACGTTCTCGGGCTTCGGCACGCCGCAGATCGGCGACATCTTCGAGACCTTCGAGATGCGCGAGAAGCCCCGCTCCTGACGGAGTGACGGACCGGCATTAGCCGGCGCCGTCCGCCCCGCCCGGGTCTGTTCCCCCGCGGAACAGACCCCGGCGACAGGCTGAAACAACGGCCCCCGGTGCTCCGGCACCGGGGGCCGTTGTCTTTACTACTGGGATGTCCCGCTACGCCCTGCTGATCGCCCCCTCCGCCAACCGCGTCTACGCCGACCAGGCCGGCCGCCTCACCCGCGCCGAGCTGGCCGCGTTCTCGCCGGTGCTGACCGCACCGCTCGCGGACAGCTCGGAAACCGTGATCGGCGGGGTCGGCTACGTCACCTTCACGGGCGACCTGAGCGAGCAGGACGTCGCATACCTGTCGAACCTCTCCGCCGGCTACGCCCTCTTCGAGCAGACCGATGGCGACCTGCTGCGCCCGGTCACGCTCACCCCGCTGGCGCACTTCGACAGCGACCTGATCACGATCCCGAAGTACGCCGGGAAGACCAACGAGCAGTTCACCAAGCTCGTGCTCAACCTCACCCTGCTCGCCTCCCCGGCGGCGGCCCCGCGGATGCTGACCGGCGGCCTCGTCGTCGCCGACCCGCTCGCGGGCCGCGGCACGACGCTCAACCAGGCGCTGATGTACGGCCACGACGGGCTCGGCGTCGAGATCGACGGCAAGGACGTCGAGGCGTACAAGCTGTTCCTGCAGACCTGGCTCAAGCGCAAGCGCCTCAAGCACACCGCCGAGCTGGTCCCCGTGCGCCGGCAGGGCCGCCGCGCCGCCCGCCGCCTGGAGGTGACCCTCGCCGCGAGCAAGGAGGATCACAAAGCGGGCGCCGTACGCAAGATCACGCTCATCCAGGCGGACACCACGCAGCTCGACGGGCTCCTCCGGCCCAACTGCGCCGACGTGCTGGTGGCCGACCTCCCGTACGGCGTGGCCCACGGCAGCTACGACGACGCGGGCGGCATCACCCGCAGCCCGCTGGACCTGCTCGAGCGCGCCGTCCCGCAGTGGCTCTCGATGGTCCGGCCGGGCGGCGCGCTGGGCCTTTCCTGGAACACCAAGGTCGCCAAGCGCGAGCTGGCCGAGGACATCCTGATCGCCAACGGGCTCGAGATCGTGCGCTACGAGGACCTGAGCCACCGGGTGGACCAGGGCATCGAGCGCGACGTGGTGGTCGCCCGCGACCCCGCCGACGGCTGACCGCGGGGCCGGGATCCTGCGGGCGCGCGATCGGCTGCGCGCCTCAGCGCTCGGCCGGGCCTCGGCCGGTCCCCGGGGTGCTTGCGGGCCGCGTGCGACTCGGGGCGGTCTTGCGGGCGGTCCCGCGGGCGGTCTCGGCGGGCGGCGCGGCCACGGTGGCGACCCGGGTGGGCGGGGGCGGCGGAAACCCGGGTGATCGGGGCGGGCGTCGGGCGTACGCTGCTCGCTGATGTTTACCGAGACAGCGATCTTCGACCTGCTCCTGCCGGCCGACTCGCGCACCCTGAAGCAGAAGCGTTCCTACCTCCGGCCGATCATCGCGATGCTGCGCAAGTTCGAGGTCAGCGTCGCGGAGGTGGGCATGCACGACCTCGTCGGCCGGGCCCGGATCGGCGTGGCCGTGGTCGCCGCCGAGCCGGCCCAGGCGCGGGCCGTCGTCGACACCTGCGAGAACCAGATGGCGGGGCGGCCCGAGATCGAGCTCCTGTCGGTCAAGCGCCGCCTCTACGGCGAGGACGACGAGGACTGATCGACCGCCCCGGACCGGCGGCTGTGCCGCTCCGGGCTGTGCCGCGCCAGGCTGTGCCACGTTGCGCCGGCGCGGGCTGAGCCGTGCGGTGCCGGGCCGGCTGTGCGGTGTCGGGGGTGGGGCGG
>CAKUMG010000771.1 GCA_934667465.1 uncultured Actinoplanes sp.
GTCAACGGCAGCGTTGACGCGAGCTATGGCGGTGTCATTGCCAATGACTCCGCTTCTGCAGCCGTCAACGGCAGCGTCACTTCAGGTACGGACGGTATCTCCGCCAATGAATCTGCGGAGATCACCGTCAGCGGCGATGTGACTGCCGGCAGCAACGGCATCTCCGCCAGAGACGATTCCACCGTCATGGTGGACGGCAATGTCACTTCCGTCAACAACAGCGCCCCTGCAGAGGACGGCTCCCTCCTTGGCAGCAACATCAACACAGATCCCAATCTCTACTCCGACGGCCATGATGGCATCTATGCCGTCGATAACGCCAATGTCACTGTGAGCGGCGACGTCACCGGCAGCAACGCCTACGGCAGCTGGGGTTACGCGGGCGACGGCATTTATGCGGAGGACACCGCGACCGTCTCGGTCGGCGGCAACGCCACCGGCGGTGGGATCAACCCGCCGACCGACCCGCCGACCGATCCCCCGACCGACCCGCCGACGGACCCGCCGACCGACCCGCCGGGCGGCGAGCCCGTGCGCATCATGCCGCTGGGCGACTCGATCACCGGCTCCCCCGGCTGCTGGCGCGCGCTGCTCTGGCAGCAGCTCCCGGCCGCCGAGGTCGACTTCGTCGGCACGCTGCCCAACCAGGGCTGCGGTTTCGCCCACGACGGCGAGAACGAGGGGCACGGCGGCTTCCTGGCCACCAACGTCGCCGCCCAGAACCAGCTGCCGGGCTGGCTCTCCGCCACCCACCCCGACGTGGTCCTGATGCACTTCGGCACCAACGACGTCTGGAACAACCTCTCCCCGGCCACCATCCTGGCCGCCTTCACCACCCTGGTCCGCCAGATGCGCGCCGACAACCCGGCCATGAAGATCCTGGTCGCCCAGATCATCCCGATGAACCCGGCCAACTGCGCCGACTGCGGCCGGCGCGTCGTGGCCCTCAACGCCGCCATCCCCGCCTGGGCGGCGGGCCTGTCCACCGCCGCCTCCCCGATCACGGTCGTGGACCAGTGGACCGGCTTCGACACCGCCACGGACACCTACGACGGCGTCCACCCCAACGACGCCGGCAACCGCAAGATAGCCGCCCGCTGGCTCCCGGCCGTCGCCGCCACCCTCCCCTGACGAGACCACCCGGCCCGCGCCACCCGGCGCGGGCCGGCACCGGTCCGCCGAGCGTCGCACCGGTCAGGCCGCGCCGCCTCCGAGCCACTCGCGCACAGCGGCGAAGTCCGCGGCGGTCAGGCCCGTCCCGGGATCGACGCGCCACAGCAGTGCCGGGGCCGGGTGGTGCTCCGCCACCCAGCGCCGGTCCACGTCGGTGATCTCGTCGTCGAGCCACACGAACGGCCGCGCGCCGGCCCACCGGCTCAGCCCCGCGGTCTTCCAGTGCAGCCCGCGCACCGGCTCGTCGTCCTCGTCCGGCCACTCGACGACCGGCAGCGCGGGCAGCCCGAGCCGCGGCGCGATCACCTCGTTCGCCTCCGCCATCCACGTCGTGGCCCACACCAGCGGGCAGCCGAGCGCGAGCAGCCGCGGCCCGTCCTCCGGGTCGAGCCGGCCCAGCAGCGGGTTGCCGCCCTCGTCCCCGGAGCCCGGGCGCTCGGAGGCGCGGCGGCGGAACGGGATCAGCGGGCCGTCCACGTCGAGGAACAGCACGGTCCTACAGGTCCACAGTGTCCGCGGGCGCCATGATGCGCAGGGCGTTGGCGGCCAGGCCGATGCGCAGCGGCGTGTGCCCGCGCGGCTCGCCGTCGACCTCGACCCGGGCGGGCCTGTCCGTCTCGAGCCACACCTCGCCCGCGGCGAGGAACGGGTCGGTGCGCAGGGTGCGGCGGTGCCCGGTGGCGGCGTTGCGGGCCGTCTCGCGCAGCAGCCCGCCCCGGCCCCGGCCGCCGACCGGGTAGGCGACCAGCAGCCGGTCGTCGGCGTGCGCGTCGGCGGTGATCGGGCGGCCCGCGTGGAAGCCGCCGTTCGCCACGTAGACCTGGTGGGTGGTGAACACGTGCTCCTCGCCCGCGGTGCGCAGGACGGCGCGCATCGGGCGGTGCCGGGCCAGCAGCGCCAGCGCGGTCATCGGGTAGGCGAGCCGGCCCACCAGGCGCTTGAGCCGGGGCGGCGCGGACACCATCACCTCGGCGGACAGGCCGATGCCGACGTGGTTGGTGAACAGCTCGTCGCCGGCCACGCCCAGGTCGACGTCCACCACCTTGCCCTCGACGAGCGTGGTCACCGCGTCGTCGAGGTCGAGCGGCACGCCGACCGTACGGGCGAAGTTGTTCGTCGTGCCCAGCGGCAGCAGCCCGAGCGCCACGTCCTTGCGCGCGAGCATCCGGCCCGCGGTGCTGATCGTGCCGTCGCCCCCGCCGGCGACGAGCAGGTCGGCACCGGTGGCGAGCGCGGCGTCGATCGTGCGCTCGAGCTCGCGCGGCTTCTCCAGCGGGTAGTCCCCGAGCAGCTCGAACCCGGCCGCGAGCAGCCGGGTCCTCGTCGTCTCGTAGAGCTGCCGCCCGCGGCGGGAGTGGGCGTTGACGACGACGGCGGCGCGCCGGTCGTTCCGGATGGCGTCGGTGAGCTGCTGCTTGGTCCGCATATCGCCCCCGAGGCTACCGGCCGCCCCGCCCGCCCGCGCACCACGCCCCGCCGGGAACCGGGAGGCCCCCGAGGCGTCCCTCCTCCCGGACCGGCGGCGGAAAGGTCAGCTCTTGAAGAACGCGAGCAGGTCCTTGTCGAGCTCCTCCTGGTACGCCCCCGCGATCCCGTGCGGCGCCCCCGCGTACACCTTCAGTTGCACGTTCTTGACCAGGTCCTTGGTCTTGAGCGCCGAGTCGTGGATCGGCACGATCTGGTCGTCGTCGCCGTGCGCCAGGAAGAACGGCACGTCGAGCGACTGCAGGTCGCTGGTGAAGTCGCTCTCCGAGAACGCCTTCACGCAGTCGTAGGCCGCCTTCAGCCCGACCTGCATGCCGAGCCGCCAGAACTGGTCGCGCTGGCCCTGCGAGATGCCGCTGCCGTGGTTGATGCCGTAGAACGTCTCGGACAGGTCCTGGTAGAACTGCGACCGGTCGGCGAGCACACCCGCGCGGATGCCGTCGAACACCTCGATCGGCAGCCCGTCCGGGTTGGCCTCGGTCTTGAGCATGAGCGGCGGCACCGCGCCCGCGGTCGCGATCTTCGCCACCCGGCCGGCGCCGTGCCGCGCGGCGAAGCGGACGACCTCGCCGCCGCCGGTGGAGTGTCCGACGAGGATGATGTCGGTGAGGCCGAGCTCGTCGACGAGCGCGGCCAGGTCCGCGGCGTACGTGTCCATGTCGTTGCCGGCCCAGGTCTGCTCCGACCGGCCGTGGCCGCGGCGGTCGTGGGCGATGGCCCGGAAACCGTTGTCGGCGGCGAGCTTCATCTCGACGTCCCACGCGTCACCGTTGAGCGGCCAGCCGTGGCTGAAGATGACCGGCTGACCCTGGCCCCAGTCCTTGTAGTGGATCCGGGCGCCGTCGCGGGCGGTGATGAAAGGCATGAGGGAACTCCCCTTCGAGGTCCGGCACGGGAACCTCCCGCACCGGTAAAGCCTGTCCCCCGCACCCTCGCACGGTCATCGGGCGAATGACTGCAACGGATGTCACGCCCGTCACGGGAACACGCACCGTGGCAGCATCGGCGCATGCGGATCGCCGAGCAGTACGCGCACTTCGCCGCCCGTGAGGCCCGCGGCGTCTCCCCCGCCTACGAGCGGCTGGCCTCCGCGGTGGCGCACGACGCCGAGCTCCTCGCCCTGCTCGCCACGGTTCCGGC
>CAKUMG010000772.1 GCA_934667465.1 uncultured Actinoplanes sp.
GTTCTGAATGATCGTGATGGCCACCGCGATCAGCACGGTGTGCCAGATGGCCTGCAGGGCGTCGCCGTCGTCGAGGATGTCGGTGAAGTTCTGCAACCCGATGACCGCGAAATCGGGGTCGAGGCCGTCCCAGTCGGTGAAGGCGTAGTGGACGCCGCGGGCGCTGGGCACCACTACCACGAAGGCGAACAACAACAGCGCCGGGAGCATGAACCACCAGGGCGGGTCGACCCGGCTACGGCGGCGGGAGGCCGTGGCGGAGACGGCTCGGCCGGGCGGGCGAACCTTGAGATCAGGTGTCACGGGGAACCCACTTGACTGAATCGTTTCATTCACGAGGGGTGAGAGGTCTGCTGCGCGGGACTGTGAAAGCCGGAACCTGTGACGTGAATAACGTTTTCCACGATGTTTCGCCGACACTACGAGCAGATGCCAAACCCGTCAAGAGATTCATGGTCAACGTTGCTCAGGGTCTGAGCAGCTTTTTTACGACACGACGCTGATCTATGGTGGGAAACGTTCTCGCGTCCCAAGGAGCCCGCATGCACCCCACCCGACGGGTGACGATCGTCGACGTCGCCCGGCACGCCGGCGTGTCCACCACTGCCGTCTCCAAGGTCATGCGCAACGCGTACGGCGCCAGCCCCGCGATGCAGGTCAAGGTGCGCGCCGCCATCGAGGAACTCGGCTACCGCCCCTCAGCCGCGGCGCGTGGCCTGCGCGGGCAGACGTACACGATCGGTGTGATGCTGCCCGAGATGCGCAATCCGTTCTTCGCCGACGTTCTCGACGGTGTCAACGAGCATCTCGGCGGCACCGACTATCAGGTGCTGATGGCCGCCTGCTGCAACGACGAAGCCGGCGAAACCCGCATCACCGAGGCGATGATCGACCGCAGCATGGACGGCATCATCCTCATCGCCCCGGTCTCCTCGCGCCGGCACCTGCAGAAGGTCGCCCGTGCGGTGCCGACGGTCGTCGTCGGCCGGCACGGGCACTCGCCCGACTACGACACCGTCACCGACGACGACTTCGCCGGCGCGGGCCTCGTGGTGGACCACCTGGTGGCGCTCGGCCACCGGCGCATCGCCCACATCGAGCACGCGGAGAAGGATCCCGTGCGCCTCAAGGAGATGCCCAACGCCCAGCGCGCCGACGGCTATCGGCACGCCATGCAGGCACACGGCTTGGGTGACTGCATCGACGTCGTGTCGACCACCTACACCCAGCAAGGTGGCTACTTGGGCGCCCAGCAGCTACTGGGTCGCCCGGAGCGCCCCAGCGCCGTCTTCGCGGGCGCCGACATCGTGGCCATGGGCGTGCTGGATGCATTGACCGAGGCCGGACTCTCCGCACCCGAAGACATCTCCGTGGCCGGCTACGACGACACCATGTTTGCCGCCTTCGGCCCGATCTCGCTGACCACGGTTGATCAGGCCGGGCACCAGATGGGCGTCAACGCGGTCCGGCTTCTGCTCGATCGCATTGCCCAGCGGTCCCGGCCGACGGCTCAGATCAAGCTCTCCCCCACCCTGGTGACCCGGCGCACCACCGCCCCGGTTCTCTGATCACCGGAGTTGCCCCACGGCACGGCAGAGCTCCCGCTGCGCCACCTGCCCGGCTCAGCGGGAGCCTCCACGAAGCGGGACCCGCGGCCTACGAGGTGGCCGAGATGAGCGGGCAGCTGTTGCGGTACTGCCGGATGCCCGAGGTGTTGGTGGTCGGGCACAGGAACTGGCTGTAGCGCGTGTCGTCGTCGACGAAGATCTTCAACCAGGGAATCATCGTGCGAGCGAGGATGGTGCTCGGCTGTCCGATGTAGTTGTGACCCGCGCCCGTGACCTCGATGTAGGCACGTTCTGTTGTCGCCGGGATGGTGTTGTAGAGGCTGATGAGGCGAGACGGCGGGACGAGGGTGTCGTTCTGCATGGCGTAGATGAGGGTGGGGACCCGGTCGCCGGCGAGGCTGCCGGAGGGCAGATGCGGTGCGTTGCCGATGGCGGCCTGCAGGGCAGGCCGCCGCAACGCCGCGTCGAGGGCGCCACCGCCGCCCATCGAATGCCCGATCACCGCGAGCCGACCGGCGTCGACCCGCGCACGCACCGCGCTGCTGCCGGTGAGGTAGTCCAAGGCCGCGAGAAGCTGGGTCCCGCGGCTACTGGGGCTGTCATTGAGGTTGTTGGTCTCGATGCCGAAGACAACGAACCCCTGGGAGGCCAGCCGGGGTCCCAGCCAGGCGATGCCGGGCCAGGTGCCGTTGAGACCGGGCGAGATGGCCACCGCGCCGAACGTGCCCTGGCTGGTGTCGGTCGGGTAGTAGATGACGCCGCCGCCGAAGCCGTTGCCCCGGGCGACCGAGACCGACGCGATGGGGAACGGCCCGGAGGCCGCAGCGATGCTGGCCGCGCTGGGGGCCGGACCCCTTTCGTACGGCCCGGCTGCGGACGCCGGACTCGGCACAGCGGCACCGAGGGCAACGGCAAGGGCCAGCGCCGACGCGATCAAGGTTCTCCGACTCATCATGAACTTCTCCGTCCATCGTGCGCCCAATCTCCGCTTTCGTGATGAAACGTTTCAGAGGCGCGCGCCGCCTCATTGGACCGCGACCTGACGGCAGGCAACTCGATCGCCACGCCGCCGCACCCCCGCAGAGGGCATCCTGGAAAACGTTTCCCACGAGTGACAAGACAAAGATATGTATCGATATGCTTCGGGTCAAGACGCCGCGTGACCCCGCACACCTCGGCAGGCAGTCCACGCGGCCTCGATCACACGTTTGTCAAAACGCGGTCAGGCCCGGTACGCCTCGGCGCACTCCATCGACGATGAAGTCCGCTGTCCGTCGCCTTGACCTGCTGCCTCGTTCAGCGCACGGGCGGGCGCGTTCGTCTCGGACGGCATGAAACGACCAGCCGCAACTCCTGGACGGAGCCACTCGGCCGGCCCGTCGCCAGGACATGGAGAGCCGGGAAGCATGTCCGGGCCGGCGAGCTGGTCGGTCCATACCTGGAACTGGGCGGCGCCGCAGAACATCAAGGCCTGACAGGCCGGTGGCCGTACCGGCCTGTCGAGGCTCTTACGGTCAGGCGAAGTTCGTGGTGAAGAACCGGTCGAGCCGGTCGAACGGGATCAGATCCTTGCGGTCGTACAGGTCCACGTGGTCCGCGCCGGGAACGATCAGCAGGTCGACGGCGTCGGGGGCCTTCGCCCGGACGTCCTCGGAGTAGTAGCGCGAGTGCGCGTCGGCACCGGCGACCAGCAGGGCCTTACGGGGCGCCAGCAGGTCGAGGTTGGTCATCTGCTGGAACGCGAAGAACGACATCGGTGTGGTCCCGGTCCACGCAGTGGTGGAGTTGATCGAGCGCGGGTGATAGCCGCGCCCAGTGCGGTAGTAATCGAAGAAGGCGGCGGTGACGGGGTCGGCGTCGGTCGGAAGAGTCCTGGGCAGAACGCGGTTGGTGGGGGCGACGTTGCCGTCGTCGTCGAACGGGACCTCGTGCGACAGCCGCGCGGAGGTGCCCCGCTCGGCGTCGATCCAGCGCTGCCGGCTGAGGTGCTCCACGACCTTCTGGCGCTGCTCGCGGGTGTAGAAGTCCTCGTGGCCGCGCGACATGCTGCGCGACATGTCGTACATCGAGGCCGCGGCGACCGCCTTGATCCGGCTGTCGGCGGCGGCAGCGGTCAGTGCCATGCCGCTGAGGCCGCAGATGGCCTGCGCGCCGATCCGGTCGCGGTCGACGATCCGCTGCAGCCCGAGGAAGTCGACCGCGGCGCTCCAGTCCTCGGTGTAGATC
>CAKUMG010000773.1 GCA_934667465.1 uncultured Actinoplanes sp.
GCTGCGCGTCGACCGGCTGTCCCGGTCCACGTACAGCCGGCTGATGGCCGAGCGTGACGCCGAGATCGCCGACGGTTCCTGGGGCTCGAAGGGCACCACGATGAGCGCCCTCAACGACACCCCGGTCGGCAAGACCACCCTCACCAAGACCGGCTGATCCAGCAGGCGGCTTGACCGCGCATGATTGCGTGGAACAGTGGCGCTCAAGAGCATCGTGGTGGGTCGTGCCGGCCGTGTGCGGTCCGGGTGGAAGGTCGCGGGGTTCCTGTCCCTCTCCGTCGTCGCGGTCGCGGTCGCGGCCGTGCTCATCGGCATGTTCGCCCCGGCCGGTGCGCTGCGGGACGGCCAGCCGTGGCCGGTCGTGACGCTGAGCGCACTCCTCGTCCTGGGGGTGTGCGCGCTGTTCCTCCGGCTCGAGCGGCGGGGCTGGGCCGATGCCGGCCTGCTGCCCGACGTGCCACGGCTGCGACAGTTCCTCGCCGGACTGGCCGGTGGCGTCGCTCTGATCGGCGGGCTGGCCTGGGCGCTGATGCTGGCCGGTGTGCTTCATTGGGAGCCGAACCGGCCGTTCACCACTGCGCTGATGCTGTCGGGCACCGCCTATTTCGCCGGTGCCGTCCTGCTCGAGGAGCTGATGTTCCGGGGCTATGCGTTGCGACGGCTCGCCGAGGGCATCGGCGCGCCCGCGGCCGTCGCGTTGCTCGCCGTCGTCTTCGGCGGCTATCACCTGGTCAGCATCGGATCGAGCCCTGCGGTGAAGAGCGGCGGCGCCGACCTGGTGTGGATGGCGGCCGGCCCCCTGATCGGCGCGCTCGTCTTCGGCGTCGCCGCGATCCGCACCGGCAGCATCGCGCTCCCGCTGGGGCTGCATCTCGGCTGGAACTGGACGCAGTGGCACTTCTTCACGTTCCCCGGCGACGACAACCCGGTCGGCCTGTGGGCCCCCGTCGTCTCGGCGCACTGGATCGCGAGCCCCGCCCCGTTCCGGATCGGCTACGTGGTGACGATGGCCGTGGCCCTGACGGCGATCCTCGCACTCACGCGTCGGCCCCGCGCGCGACAGCCGTTCCTCCTCGCGCCAGGCCTGTCCTGACCCGCGTGACGAAGCTACGCGCGTCGAGATCGGAACCGCAGACGATCAAGGGGCGCGGCCGTCGGTGAGGGCGACGTCGAGCCGCGCGGCCAGATCCGCGTACGAGATGTCGTGCAGTTGCCGCACCACCAGCCCGGAGCCGGTCACGTCGAGCGTGGCCAGGTCGGTGTAGATGCGGTCCACGCAGGACGCGGCCGTCAGCGGATACGTGCACTCCGGGACGATCTTCGGGCTGCCGTCCTTGGCGAACATGCCGGTCATGACGACCACCCGCCGCGCGCCGGCGGCGAGGTCCATGGCGCCGCCGACCGCCGGGATCGTGTCCGGCGCGCCCGTGTGCCAGTTGGCGAGGTCGCCGCGGGCCGAGACCTGGAAGGCGCCCAGGACGCAGACGTCGAGGTGGCCGCCGCGCATCATGGCGAAGGAGTCGGCGTGGTGGAAGTAGGCGGCGCCCGGGAGCTCGGTGACCGGCTGCTTGCCGGCGTTGGTGAGGTCGTGGTCCTCGGTGCCGGGTGCGGCGGCCGGGCCCATGTTGAGCATGCCGTTCTCGGTGTGCAGGACGATGCCGGCGGCCGGGTCGAGGTGCTCGGCGACCAGCGTGGGCAGGCCGATGCCGAGGTTCACGTAGGAGCCGGGCGGGATGTCGCGCGCCACCGCCGCCGCGAGCTGCGCCCTGCCGAGGCTCATGTCGCCACCACCACCCGGTCCACGTAGATGCCCGGCGTCACGACGGCCTCCGGGTCCAGCGCGCCGACCGGGACGATCTCGCTGACCTGCGCGGCCACGGTCGCCGCGGCGGTGGCCATGACCGGCCCGAAGTTGCGGGCCGTCTTGCGGTACACCAGGTTGCCCATGCGGTCCGCCCGGTGCGCGCCGATCAGGGCCAGGTCGCCGATGATCGGGAGCTCCAGCACGTACATCCGGCCGTCGATCTCGCGGGTTTCCTTGCCCTCCGCCAGGAGCGTGCCGACGCCGGTCGGGCTGTAGAACGCGCCGATGCCGGCCCCGCCCGCGCGGATCCGCTCGGCGAGGGTGCCCTGCGGGACGACCTCGAGCCCGATCCGCCCGGCCCGGTAGAGGCCGTCGAACACCCACGAGTCGTGCTGGCGGGGGAAGGAGCAGATCATTGTGTGTACGCGGCCCGCCGCCAGCAGCGCCGCCAGCCCGGTGTCGCCGTTGCCCGCGTTGTTCGAGACCACGGTGAGCCCGCCCGCGCCCTGCCGGATCAGCGCGTCCACCAGCTGGGCCGGCATGCCCGCCCGCCCGAACCCGCTGACCAGCACGGTCGCGCCGTCCCGGACGCCCGCCACCGCCTCGTCGGGGGTGGCGCAGACCGTGGTCATCCCGCGTTCTCCAGGACCACGGCGAGGGCCTGGCCCACGCCGATGCAGATCGCCGCCACGCCCCACCGGCCGCCGGAATCGGTCAGCCGTTTCGCCAGGGTGCCCAGGATGCGGGCGCCGGACGCGCCGAGCGGGTGACCGACGGCGATCGCGCCGCCGCGCGCGTTGACGATCTCCGGGTCGATGCCCCACGCGTCGACGCAGGCGAGGCTCTGGACCGCGAACGCCTCGTTGAGTTCGACCGCGGCCACGTCGGACCAGGTGATGCCGGCCCGGGCCAGGGCGCGCTCGGCGGCCGGGACCGGGGCGAAGCCGAAGTCCTGCGGTTCCAGGGCGGCGACCCCGCGGCCGGCGATCCGGGCGACCGGCGCGGCCCCGATGAGCGCCTCGGCCCGCTCCGAGCCGATGAGCAGCGCCGCGGCGCCGTCGTTGAGCGGTGAGGCGTTGCCGGCCGTGATGGTGCCGTCCGGGCGGAACGCGGGTCGGAGCGCGGCGAGCTTCTCCGGGCTGCTGCCGGCGCGGATGCTCTCGTCCCTGGTCAGCTCCGTGCCGGGCACGGGTGTCACGAGCGCGTCGTAGAAGCCGTCCTCCCAGGCCCGGTGGGCGAGCCGGTGCGAGCGCAGCGCGAACGCGTCCTGCCGCTCGCGGTCGATGCCGTAGCGGTCGCGCAGCTGCTCGTTGGCCTCGCCCAGCGACACCGTCCACGCGGCGGGCATCCGCTCGTTGACCAGCCGCCACCCCAGCGCGGTGGAGACCGCGGTGATGTTGGCCGCCGGGAACGCCTTCTCCGGCTTGGGCAGCACCCAGGGCGCCCGGGTCATCGACTCCACGCCGCCGGCGATCACCACGTCGGCGTCGCCGGTCTCCACCGTGCGCGAGGCCTGCATGGCGGCGTCGAGGCTGGAGCCGCAGAGCCGGTTGACCGTGCTCGCGGGCGTGGTCACGGGCAGCCCGGCGAGCAGCACCGCCATCCGGCCGACGTTGCGGTTGTCCTCGCCGGCCTGGTTGGCGCAGCCCCAGAGCACGTCGCCGATCGCGGCCGGGTCGAGCGCCGGACGGGCGGCCAGCAGCCCGGTCAGCGCCGCGGCGGCGAGGTCGTCGGGGCGGACCCCGGCCAGGGCGCCGCCGAACCTGCCGAACGGTGTGCGCGACGCCGCGTACAGGAAACTCCCGGTCATGCCTCCAACCTAAGGCCGCCCAATGATGCAATCCAATAGTCAATGGTTGTGCATTGATAAGCTGCGGCGATGGATGTCCGGCAGCTGACGTCGTTCAGCGTGCTCGCGCAGGAGCTGCACTTCGGGCGGGCCGCCACCCGGCTGCATCTGGCGCAGCCCGCGCTCTCCCAGCAGATC
>CAKUMG010000774.1 GCA_934667465.1 uncultured Actinoplanes sp.
GCGCTGGTCGCGGGCGCGGGCGAGCTGCTGGAATCGGTGCGGCTGTTCGACGTGTACGCGTCGGCGCAGCTCGGTGAAGGGCAGAAGAGCCTCGCGTACAAGCTGACCTTCCGCGCGCCGGACCGCACGCTCACGGTCGACGAGGCCGTTGCGGCGCGTGACGCTGCCGTGGCGGCGGCTGCGGCGCGTACGGGAGCTGTTCTGCGCGGAGCGTGATTGTTGTTCTCGAGGGCGGGCTGCTTCGGTGGCCCGCCCTTTCGCTCGCTGTCCTCTTTGCTCCGTGGGTGTTTGTTCCGCGGGGTCTTCGCTTCGCGGGGTCTTCGTCCGGCGCGGGCTGCTAAGTCGGGCTGCCGGGACGGGTTGTCAGGCGACGACCTCGACGGGGGTGCCGGCGGCGGGGCGGCCGAACAGCTCGGCGGCGTTCCCGCCGCGGGCGAACAGCTCGTAGCAGGCCCGGCCGCCCCAGCCGGAGCTGCCCGGCGCGAACGAGATCGTCCCGGCGGGCACGGTGAACACGCCGTCGCTGACCATGACCTCGGCCGTCGTGCCGCCGATGCGTACCCGCAGCGTCGTGCCGCTCTCCGCCGGGGCGTCGTACCAGGTGGTCTTCAGGTTGCCGTACCCGTCGGTGTACACCACGGACCGATCCGGCGCGGGCGCGACGGCGACCGGCTCCCCGAGCAGCCCGTCCACCCCGCGGGCGAGCGCCGCCACCGCCCCCGGGAACACATCCCGCGACCGGAACTGCGAGCCCTTGTCGGACACCTCGACGGCCCGCAGCTCCACCCCGGCCCCGGCCAGGAACGACAGGCTCGCCCCGGCGGCCACCCCGACCACCAGCACCCCGGACCCGAGCCGCGCCGCCACCAGCCGCTCCCCGGCGTTGTCCTCCCGCGCCGCGTCCTCGTCCTGCCGCGGCGCCACGTTCGCGTAGATCACCCGGTCGGCGGGCCCGGCCCCGAACGCCAGCTGCGCCACGCAGAACCCGGCACTCACCGTGTCGAACGGCGGCACCGGGATCGCCGCCACGTCGGCCTCGGGCAGCAGCCCCGCGAACCGCTGCCGCACCTCGGCGAACGCCAGATCCCCGACCCCGTAGTCGGCCACAATCGTCAGAAGCATCTCCCCAACCTACGGAACCGCCCGCCCCCACACGGCCCGTCCGGCACATCACCACCCCTGCGACCCCGCATACCGCCGAACCCGTGTGCGCCGCGCCGCATCTCGCCCGGTCCGTGTGCCGGTCCGGTCCGTTCGCTGGCCCGGTCCGTGTGCCGGTCCGGTCCGTGTGCTGGTCCGATCCGTGCGCTGGTCCGGCTTGCGTGCGGGCCGGGCTTGCGTGCCGGTTGTCGCATAGCTGGGCTCGGCATGGCTCAACCGGGATAGTCGCGCCGGCCGGTGAACACGCCGACGACCGCTGCCGCCGGGATGTCGAAGCCCACCGTCAAGAAGCGCCCCGGCTCCACCTCGACGCTCGACGGGTTCGCCTGGTCGTGGTGTCCCGAGTCGTAGAGCTGCACGTCGCCGTACCCGTCCCAGCTCTCCGCCGGATCTTGCACGATGCGCCCCACCGTCTCGCGCCGCTCCGAGAACCGCGATGACAGGTCCCCGTACGTGACCAGCACCTCGCCGCTCTCCAACGCCAGCGCGTGATGCGACGACGCGGGCAGATCGGTGGGCCGCGGCTCGCTCCACGTGCGACCCCCGTCGACGGACCGGGCGAGCCAGGCGACCGGCCCCGTCGTGCGGATCAGCGCCACCAGCTGGCCGTCGCCGAGCACGGTCAGCGTCGGCTCCTGGAAGTCGGCCTCGTCCGCCGCGGCCACCAGCGTCTCGCCCGCGACCGGCCAGCTGCGCCCGCCGTCGCTGCTGCGCACGACCGTCGCCCGTTCCCGGCCCCGACCGGGGAGCGTGCCGTAGATCGGGAGCAGCAGCTCGCCGCCCGGCAGCTCCACCGCCGCACCGTGCGACGCGGACCATCCCGGGCCGTTGCCGCCGCCGGTCATCGCCGTGCCCACCAGCACCGGCTCGCTCCACGAGCGTCCGTCGTCGGTGCTGCGGCTCACCCACGTGCCGAGGTTGGTGTGCGGCTCCGTGGCCCAGTCGAGAACGAACCAGCTCAGCAGCACCGTCCCGTCGGAGAGCCGCACGATCTTCGGATCCCGGTCGTCGTGTTTCCCGTCCACCGCGGTCCAGGGCTCACCCCACGTGTGCCCGCCGTCGGTACTCTCCGCGAGCCGGATTCGCCCGTCCGAGTGCACGTGCCCGGCACCCTCCCGCCACGTCGCCAGCAGCCGCCCGCCGCCGAGCGCCACAGCGTCGGGGAAATGCGCCAGCAGACCCGGCTCGGCCCGCGCGACGACGACTGACCTCGGCATCCGCACCTCCTCAGATCCGGCCGCCACCAGCCGGCGGCCGGTGCCGCGACCGTACCCAAGGCAGATGGCCGCCCGATGAACCGAGGCACGCCCTCCTGTGCGGGCGAGCATCCCGGCTCCGGCGTCGTGGGTAGCCGTGCGCCATCGGTTCCTCCTAGGCTTCGTCGCATGGAGACCGCCAGATCCGGATATCCCGGGACCGGCCCGGGCGACATTACGCCGGACGGGTGCGCCGTGGAGCTCTACCGGCGTCTGCCTGTGGACAACGAGCCGGCGATCGTCGTGGACGCCTTTCCGCCGCCCGCGTCGCTGCTCGAGCTGGGGTGCGGTGCCGGACGCCTGACCAGGCCGTTGTCCGCGCTCGGATACGCCGTCACGGCCGTCGACGAGAGTGCCGCGATGCTGGCTCACGTGACGGGCGCCACCCGGATCGTGCGGTCGCCTGTCGAGGGGCTCGCGCTGGGGGAGGCGTACGACGTCGTCCTGCTCGCCTCGTTCCTCGTGAACGCTCCCGACCCTGAGGTGCGCCGTGCGCTGCTCGCCACCTGCCTCCGCCACGTGGCGCCCGCGGGTGTGGTGGTGATCCAGCGCGAGGGCGACGACTGGGCCACCGCCCGGACCAGCTTCGAGCGCCCGATGCTCGACGGCACCGCCCGCATCGAGTCCACAGAGAACGATCCGGACGGTGTCCGGTCGCTGCGCGCCGAGTACGCCTTCCCGGACGCGACGTGGACGCAGACCTTCCGTTCCCGGTCGCTGCCCGGCCCGGAGTTCGAGCGGGCCCTCGCCGAGTCGGGTCTGCGCCTCGACCGCTACCTCGACGACGAGCGCCTCTGGGCCGCCGCCCGCCCGCTCTGACGTCCGACCGCACGGAGACGGCGCCCGCCCGCGCCGGCGCGCCGACAACCGATGCCGGCCGGCTCGGCGGCCGCGCGCCTGCTTCCGGGACTGATCGGTCAGCCGGGCACGGGCGCGGCGACCGGGCTGCGGTGACCGGCGCGCCCCACCGCGCGTACCCCGAAGAAGACGTTGTCCTTGGACAGATCGATCGTGACCGTCGTGACCCTGCCCACCGGAATCACCCACTGCCATTCGGGCGCCGTCGTCTCCCGCCACACCACCTCGTAGCCCGCGACATCCGCCCCGGCCTGGGCCTCCCAGCGCAGCGTCGTCTCGTTCGTGAGCTGCGTCGTGTCGATGACCACACCTTTCGGCGTGCCCGGTGCCTGCGCGAGCGACCACAGGGCCGCGGCGTTCACCCGGGCGACCCGCGCGATGTAGCGGAAGTCGCAGTACTGTACGAGATCGCCGTACTGGATGCCGTTCTCGACGCGGACGTCCTGGTGCTCGTGGGCGAAGTTCTCGCGCGGCTCGGTCAGCCGCCCGGCCGGATAGCCGCGCTGGAGGAA
>CAKUMG010000775.1 GCA_934667465.1 uncultured Actinoplanes sp.
GGCCCGCGGTGGCGGGCGGCGGGAGCACGAGGGCAGCGGCCGTCGCGACCGCGGCCAGGAGCACGGCGCCGGCCGGCACTGCCCGGCCGCGGAGTCGCGCGAATCCGTCAGCCATGAGACGTCCCGAAGTGCGAGGGGTGTTCATGTCGGCCAACGAGCGCCGCGCGCGGGCGGTGACGGCCCCTCGGGGCATTGTTTATGGGAACGCTCCCATGTAACGATGTCGATCGATGTCCTACCGGGGAGGTCCGACGATGAGAACAGCCGTCCGGCTCGCGCTGGCCGCCGTCCTGGCAGCGGCGCCGTTCCTGGTCGCACCGGCCGCGCACGCGAGCGTCGCCGAGGTCACCGGAGTCGCCGAGGCCGCCGGGGTCGCTGACGAGCCGATCGTCGTGTCCACCAGCGACTTCGAGGACGGCACGGCGCAGGGGTGGGCCGGGCGGGCCGCCGAGACCGTCGCGCCGAGCACCGCTGTCGCGCACGGCGGTACCACGAGCCTGGCGGTCACCGGGCGCACGGCCACCTGGCAGGGACCGTCACTGGACATCCTCGACATCGTGGACAAGGGCACCGCGTACACGATCACGGCCTGGGTCCGCACCGCCGCCGGCACCGACAACGCGCGGCTCAGCGTCGAACGCCGGAGTGCGGGCGTCGCGGCGTACGATCAAGTCGTTGGCAACACCGCGGTGAACAGCGGCGCCTGGACCCAGCTCACCGGCCGCTACACCCTGGCGACCGACGTGGAGTTCCTGCGCGTCTATGTGGAGACCGCGTCGGGCACCGGCGACCTGTTCCTCGACGACGTCGTGCTCAGCTACGTGCCGGCCCTGCCGATCCAGCAGGACATCCCCTCCGTACGCGAGGTCGTCCCGGAATTTCCCGTCGGCGCGGCGATCACCGGGGCGGAGATCATCGGCGCGCACGGGCAGCTGCTGACCAAGCACTTCGGCTCCGTGACGCCCGGCAACGCGCTCAAGTGGGACGCCACCGAGCCCAGCGAGGGCGTGTTCACGTACGCGCAAGCCGATCCTTTGATCGCCTTCGCCGAGCAGCACGGCCTCGCGATCCGCGGGCACACGCTGGTGTGGCACAACCAGACCCCGGCCTGGGTCTTCACCGGCGCCGACGGCCAGCCGATGACCGCCACCGCCGAGGACAAGGCGCTGCTGCTGGCCCGGCTGGAGAACCACATCCGCAACGTCGCCGCGCACTACGGCACCGACATCGGCGTGTGGGACGTGGTCAACGAGGTCATCGACGAGGCCCAGGCCGACGGGATGCGCCGCAGCCCCTGGTACACGGTCACCGGCCTGGACTTCCTCCGCACCGCGTTCCGGGTCGCCCGCGAGGTAGCGCCGCACGCCACGCTGATCATCAACGACTACAACACCAACGTCCCGGCCAAGCGCGACGCCCTGTACGCCCTCGTCGCCCGGCTCCAGGCCGAGGGCGTGCCGATCGACGGCGTCGGCCACCAGATGCACATCAACGTGAGCTGGCCGTCGATCGCCGAGACCGAGGCGATGCTGAAGAAGTTCCAGCCGCTCGGCGTCGAACAGCAGATCACCGAGATGGACGTCAGCATCTACACGAGCAACGGCGAGAGCTTCCCCGCCCCGCCCGCCGAGCGGCTCGCGCAGCAGGCAACCGTCTACCGGGACATGTTCGCCCTGTTCCGGCGGTACGCGGCGGACATCACGTCGGTGACGCTGTGGGGCCTGGCCGACGACAACACCTGGCTCGACACGTTCCCGGTCACCCGCAAGGACGCGCCGCTGCTGTTCGACACGCGGCTGCAGGCCAAGTCGGCGTACTGGGGGATCGTCGGCGCTCCCCCGTCCACCGCCTCCTGCGCGGTCGCCTACCGGGTCACGGGCAGCTGGGCGGGCGGCTTCCAGGGCGACGTGCGGATCACCAACACCGGCACGGCCGCGGTCGACGGATGGACACTCGGCTGGTCCTGGGCGGGCGGGCAGCGCGTCAGCCAGCTCTGGAACGGCACGGTCGGCCAGACCGGCGCGGCGGTGACCGTCACCAACGCGTCGTGGAACGGCCGGCTCGCCGCCGGGGCGTCGGCGTCGGTCGGGTTCCTCGGCAGCTGGAGCGGCAGCAACCCGGCGCCGACCGCCTTCACCCTCAACGGCGCAACCTGCAGCGTCTCCTGATCCATCGACCGTTCCGCCCTTCGCCCGCCGGGCAGCGACGAGCGGCGTGAGCTGCGCGGCTTGATGGGACATACTCGGTATGCATACCCTGTATGCATGTCGATTCGCCACGGCCTGCTTGCGTTGCTCGAGCGCGGCCCCATGCACGGCTACCAGTTGCGCGCCGCGTTCGAGCAGAGCGTCGGCGGGACCTGGTCGCTGAACGTCGGGCAGGTCTACACCACGCTGTCCCGGCTCGAACGCGACGAGTTCGTGCGGCCGCTGCCGGCGAGCGACGGGGGTCAGCGGCCGTACGAGATCACCGCCGCCGGGCGCTCCGAGCTGGCCCGGTGGTTCGCGACGCCGCTGGAGCGCACCGACCGGCCACGCGACGAGCTGGCGATCAAGCTGGCGCTCGCGATGACCACGCCCGGCGTCGACGTGGCAGCGGTCGTGCAGGGCCAGCGCACGGCGGGCGTGCGGGCGCTGCAGGAATACACGCGGCTCAAGCGCAGTCACGACGACCGCGACCCCGGCGATCTGTCGTGGCTGCTCGTGCTCGACTCGATGATCTTCCAGTGCGAGGCCGAGATCCGCTGGCTGGACCACTGCGAGGCGACAATCCTGCGGCGTACGCGTTCCGCTCCCCCGGTGCGGACGCAGCCGTCCCCCGAGGAGGCCGCTCAGCTGCGGCCACAGCCGTCCGGCGAGGGGGCGCGCCGGTGAGCGCGGTGCTGGAGCTTCACGACGTCCACCGCACGCACGGCAGCGGGGAGACCGCCACGCGGGCGCTGTGCGGCGTCTCGCTGCGGGTCCGCCCGGGCGAGCTGGTGGCGATCATGGGGCCCTCCGGGTCCGGCAAGTCGACGCTGCTCAACCTCGCCGGCGGCCTCGACCTGCCCACGGACGGCGAGGTCGTGGTCGAGGGCGCGCCGCTGAGCGAGCTGAGCCACCGCGAGCTGTCCGCGCTGCGCCGCCGGACCATCGGCTACGTGTTCCAGGACTTCAACCTGCTGCCCAGCCTGACCGCGGCCGAGAACGTCGCGCTGCCGCTCGAGCTGGACGGCACGGGCATCCGTACGGCCCGCCGCGCCGCCCTGGCGTCGCTGGCCGACGTGGGCGTGGCCGACCTGGCGAAGCGGTTCCCCGACGAGCTGTCCGGCGGCCAGCAACAGCGGGTCGCGATCGCCCGCGCGCTGGTCGGTGAGCGCCGCCTGGTGCTGGCCGACGAGCCGACCGGGGCGCTCGACTCGCAGACCGGCGAGGCGGTGCTGCGGGTGCTGCGGGCGCGCGTGGACGCGGGCGCGGCCGGGCTGCTGGTCACGCACGAGGCCCGGCACGCGGGCTGGGCCGACCGGGTGATCTTCCTGCGCGACGGCGTGGTCGTCGACTCCTCGGGCCCGCTCGACGACCCGGCCGACCTGCTCGAGCAGGCGTCATGAGGCTGCCGTTCCTGCGCTCGTGGGCGGCCGCGCTGCGGATGTCACGGCGTGAGCTGCGCCGCGCCCGGGGCCGGTCGGCGCTGGTGATCGCGATGATCGCGGTGCCCGTGGCGGCGCTCGGGTACGCCGCCGCCTCGTACGACATGTTCACCCTCACCCCCGCCGAGCAGGCCACCCGCCAGCTCGGCGCGGCCGACG
>CAKUMG010000776.1 GCA_934667465.1 uncultured Actinoplanes sp.
AGCGTACGAAGCTCTAAGGAGCAGTGCCGAGCGCGCGGATCAGGTCGGCGGGGACGTCGAGGTCCGCGCGCTCACGCGTGGCCGCGATCAGCTGCGCGTTGCGCTCGTCGGTGCCGGTGGCCCAGGCGACGGCGTCCCGCTCGTCCTTGCCGAAGCGCCGGTGCCGGTCGACGAGCCGCCGCAGCCGGGTCTCCTGGTCGAGCCCGGCGTACCAGATCTCGTCCGCGAGGGGCCGCACCCGGGACCAGCGCTCGTCGTCGACCAGCAGGTAGTTGCCCTCGGTGACGATCAGCCGCGCCGCCCGGTGCACCGGGATCGCCCCGGCGATCGGCTGCTCGAGGACCCGCTCGAAGCCCGGCGCATAGATCACGTCGTCGGTGTCCTCGCGCAGCCGCCGCAGCAGGGCGGCGTAGCCCAGCGCGTCGAACGTGTCCGGGGCGCCCTTGCGGTCGCGGCTGCCCAGGCGCTCCAGCTCCACGTCGGCGAGGTGGAAGCCGTCCATGGGCACGTGCGCGACCCACCCGACCGGCCCGGAGGCCGCGATCGCCGCGACGAGTTCCTCGGCCAGGGTCGTCTTGCCCGCGGCCGGCGGTCCCGCGATGCCGAGCACCGCCCGGCGCCCGCCCACCACCAGTGCCCGGGCCCGCCGGACCAGGTCATCGAAGGTCATGCCGCGGATCATCGCACGGCGCGGCGCCGCCATCGGATGGGCGTCCGACCCCCGCCCGGCCGCCCGGGCTACCCCGGCCGATCGGAAACGGGATACCGATGGGGGCAAAAGACGTTCGGACCATGTGTTCCCCATGCTAACGGGCGCAATGTCCCCGGCAGGAGCACCCGCTCCGCATTGGGGGGAATCATGGTCGTCAAGCGTTATGTCCTCACCGCCGCCGTCGCGGCGGGCGCGCTCACCGTCACGCTGGTCCCGGCGCTGCACGCCGGTGCCGGAACCACGCCCGCCGCCGTCGCCGAGCGGCCACAGCGGCCGTCCCTGGAGGTCGTGGCCCGCGGCCTCGACAACCCGCGCGGCCTCGCGTTCGCCCCGGACGGCGCGCTCTACGTCGCCGAGGCCGGCCGGGGCGGCCGGGGGCCGTGCCGGACCGGGCCCGAGGGCGACAAGGTGTGCTTCGGCGCGTCCGGGGCGATCACCCGGATCCGGCACGGTCAGAGCCGCCGCGTCGTCACCGGGCTGTCGTCGCTGGCCGCTCCGGACGGCACGCAGGCCATCGGCCCGGCCGACGTGGGCACCGACCGCCGGGGCACGCTGTCCTGGCTGGTGGGCCTCGGCGCCGACCCGGCGGTGCGCCAGCAGGAGCGCCGGCTGGGCGGCATGGCGAAGCTGTACGAGCAGGGGCGGCGCGCCCCGCGTACGGTCGCGGACCTCGGCGCGTACGAGCAGCGGCGCAACCCGGACCGGGTCGCCCCGCCGGACACCAACCCGAACGGCCTCGCGGTCGCGCGCGACGGCCGCTACGTGACCGACGCGGGCGGCAACAGCCTGCTCCGGGTCGACGAGCGCGGCCGGATCCGGACCGTCGCGGTGTTCCCGGCGCGCACGATCAAGGCACCGGCCGGCACCCCGGGCGTACCCGCGGGCAAGAAGATCTCCATGCAGTCGGTCCCGACGTCCGCGGTGCGCGGTCCCGACGGCGCCTGGTACGTCGCCGAGCTCACCGGCTTCCCGTTCCCGGCCGGCCAGGCGCGCATCTACCGCGTCGCCCCCGGGCAGCCGCCGACGGTCTTCGCGACCGGCCTGACCAACGTCGTCGACCTGGCGTTCGGCCCGCGCGGCCGGCTGTACGCGCTGGAGCTCTCGCACAAGGGCCTGCTCACCGGCGACATGACCGGGGCGCTGGTCGGCGTCGACCGGCGGGGCCGGCACCAGGTCGTCGCGTCCACCGGGCTGACCGCGCCGGGCGGCGTCGCGATCCGCGGCCGCGACGCCTACGTGACGAACAACGGCACCGCCCCCGGGAGCGGCACCGTCGTCAGGATCAGGCTTTGATCCCACCCCGGTAAGGCCGTCCGGCGGATGCGGGTGCGCGTCCGCCGGGCGGTCGCCGGTCACAACCCCAGGCGGAGGGCGGTGACGCCCGCGGGGGAGTGCGGCCGGGCGATGCCGCGATAGAGATCGGTGTGTACGGGACCCGGCAGCTGCACGCCGAGCGCACAGAGCGCGGGCCACAGGTCCAGCACGTCGCGGTGCGTCAGCGAGCCCACGCCGATCATCAGGCCGTTGATCGCGGACGGCGTCCGGACCAGCTCGGCGCAGAGCTCGGCGCGCCACACCGGGTCCTCGACGTTCGCGGCCAGCTCGCGGGCGATCCGGTTCGTCGCGGTGCACGTCTCCTCCGGCGCGGCGTGCCGGCCGGACGGGGCGAAGGCGGGAGCCGGCCGTACGGCGATTCCCAGCCGCAGGGACAGCTCCGGCAGCGACAGCGTCTCGAGCCCGAAGGAGCACAGGTCGCACATCCGCTGGTAGGTCTCCGCGTGCACGGCCACGGCCTCGTTCGGGCACTCGCCGCCCGGTCCGCAGCCCGCATCCATGATGATCTCGGCGAGCCGGCCCGCGTCGTCGAAGCGGCCGACGCCGAAGAACTCCTCGGGCGACTCGCGATAGCGGGCCAGCGCCGCGCGGGCACTGCCGTAGCCGTCGGGGTCCACGCCGATGCGGGGGGCGCCGTGCTGCGCATGGAGGTGGATGAGTCGAAACATCCTCGTCACTCCCGGGGGTCTCGGAGATCGCTGTGCCCCGGGGTACGGGCGGGAGAACCCTAAAGGTTCACTTCCGTCGCTGGACGGACGTGAAACGGTTTCCCAGGCGCAGGCAGTCGAAGGTCACGGCATGCAGCGCGTACGTGCCGGCGGTCAGCGCCACCAGCATGCCCGCGAGCACGGCACCCCGCGCCGCGTCGAGGCTGTGCCAGGCGCTCGGCAGGGCGGCGAGGGCGAGCACCACCCCGGCCTCGGCGGCGGACTCGGCGAGCCGGCGTGCTCGGTCTGTGGTCATGACGCTCACTCTGCCGACCGGGTACCGCCGCGCGCCTCAGTCTCCGGTCGGACATCGGGGTATGTCTTTCGGCTTACGGACCCTGGGCCCGGATACTCAGCAGTGACCGATGCCGATGCCGTGCGAACGGACGGTGGACGGTCTTGGAAGTGCCCCGTAACCTGGTCTGAGCGGCGCAAACATGGGCGCCGCGCGGGCCCGGGAACCACGAAGCTCACCGGGAGTCTGACCGATAGTGGTCATGGTGGCGAGCGTGGAGGAGACAACCGGTGACCGAGTGGGCCCTGCCGGCGTTGATGTACCACTCGGCGTCCGCCGTCGCGGGCCCGCTGGGTGACCTCGCGGTCCCGCCCGCGCGGCTGGCCGAGCAGCTCGGCGCGCTGACCGCCGCGGGCTACCGCCTGACCGGGCTCACCGAGGCCCTGGACCTGCTGGATGAGGGCTGCACCGACCGGCTGGTCGCGGTCACGTTCGACGACGGGTACCGCGACTTCCTGACCGGGGCGGTGCCGGTCCTCGCCGAGACGGGTGCCGGGGCCACGCTCTACGTCTCCGTGGGGCACCTGGGCACGTACGCGGACTGGCTGGGTCGTCATGCCCCCGCCTTCGGCAAGCTGCTGACCTGGGACGAGCTGGCCGAGGTGGCCGGCGCCGGCGTCGAGATCGCCAACCACAGCCTGGTCCACCACCCGCTCGACGTGCTGCCCGCCGCGCAGCTGCGCGAGGAGATCACCCGCAGCAAGGGCGAGCTGGAGCAGC
>CAKUMG010000777.1 GCA_934667465.1 uncultured Actinoplanes sp.
GCGTACGGCGGTGTGAAGTTGATCCTCGCGTCCGCCAGTCCGGCACGGCTGTCCCTGCTGCGCGCCGCGGGCTTCGATCCCGTGGTGCAGGTCAGCGGCGTCGACGAGTCCGTCGTCGTGAGCACCGACCCCGCCGAGCTCTGCCTCGAACTCGCACGGCTCAAGGCGCAGGCCGTCGCCGGGACGGTCGGCGCGGTGGACGGCGAGCGGGTGCTGCTCCTCGGGTGTGACTCCGTGCTCGCGTTCGACGGCGAGATCCTCGGGAAGCCCGCCGACGCGGCCGAGGCGACCCGGCGGTGGCAGGCGATGCGGGGACGGTCCGGGGTGCTCCATACCGGGCACCACCTGATCGAGGTCGGCGGCGGGAGCCACGCCGAGGGGGTCGGGGCCACGACCGTCCACTTCGCCGACGTGTCCGACGCGGAGATCGCCGCGTACGTGGGGTCGGGGGAGCCGTTGTACGTGGCGGGGGCGTTCACCATCGACGGGCTCGGCGGTGCCTTCGTGGACCGGATCGAGGGGGATCACGGCAACGTGGTCGGGCTGTCGCTGCCGCTCTTCCGGCGGCTGCTCGCGACTCTCGGCGTACAGGTGCAGCAGCTCTGGAAGCAGCCGGCCGGTCGGTGACGATGTCGACTTTCCGTCACCGCCGGTAATGGCATAGACCCTGCGGGACCCCCCGAACTGACACCAAGGGGACGATTCGCCACGGGAGCCTCATTTCGGAGGATTGCGGCCGGATACCCGGGATAGGCGGCGTACGCCTGCTCATCCGGCCCCGGTGGGCTCGACCGCGCGGACCGGCCCTGACCGGCGCCGATCGGCTACGCTCCCCGGCTGTGGCGATCGAATCGGTGAGCGGGGCCTGGGACACGTTGCTGAGTGCCCAGCCCGACCCGCCCGGCCTGCTGGTGCTGGTCACGGCCGTGGTGGGGTTCGTGGCGGTGGCGTTCCGGCCGGTCTGGCGGATCGCGCGGAACGCGGTGACCATCGCGCACGAGGGCGGGCACGCGCTCGCCGCGCTGCTGACCGGGCGGAAGCTGCGGGGCATCCGGCTGGAGTTCGACACGTCCGGGCTGACGCTGTCCGCGGGGCGGCCGACGGGTCCCGGGATGATGTTCACGCTGCTCTTCGGCTACATCGCGCCGTCGCTGGTCGGGCTCGGCGGTGCGTGGCTGCTCGGCGGGAACCGGATCACGCTGCTGCTGTGGCTCGCCGTCGCGCTGCTGCTGCTCATGCTGATCAACATCCGGAACGTGTTCGGCGTCGTGTCGGTCGTCGTCACCGGGGCGATCGTGCTGGCCGTCTCCTGGTACGCGACGCCGGAGGTGCAGGCCGCGTTCGCGTACGCGGGGGTGTGGTTCCTGCTCTTCGGCGGGGTGCGCCCGGTCTTCGAGCTGCAGCAGCTGCGCGGCCGCGGCCGGATGCCCGACTCGGACGCCGACCAGCTGGCCCGGATCACGCGGATCCCGGCCCTCTTCTGGGTCGGAGTCTTCCTCGTCGTCAACCTCGTCGCGCTCGGTGTCGGTGCGTTCCTGCTCGCCGGGCAGTGGCTGCCCGACGGCGGCGCCACCCTGCTGTCCCGGTAGCTCTACAGCGGGATGTTGCCGTGCTTCTTCGGCGGCAGCGTCTCCCGCTTGGTCCGCAGCGTCCGCAGTGCCCGCGTCACCTGCGCCCGCGTCTCGGACGGCGCGATGACGGCGTCCACGTAGCCCCGCTCGGCCGCGATGTACGGGTTGGCCAGCGTGTCCTCGTATTCCTGGATCAGCGTGGCCCGCAGCGCCGCCGGGTCCTCCGCTGCCGCGAGGTCGGCCCGGTACAGGATGTTGACCGCGCCCTGCGCCCCCATGACGGCGATCTGCGCGGTCGGCCAGGCGAAGTTCATGTCGGCGCCGAGGTGCTTGGAGCCCATGACGTCATAGGCGCCGCCGTACGCTTTCCGCGTGATCACCGTCACCTTCGGCACGGTCGCCTCGGCGTACGCGTAGATCAGTTTGGCGCCCCGCCGGATGATGCCGTCCCACTCCTGGCCGGTGCCGGGCAGGAAGCCGGGGACGTCCACGAAGGTCAGCACCGGGATGTTGAAGGCATCGCAGGTACGCACGAAGCGTGCCGCCTTCTCCGACGCCGCGATGTCGAGCGTGCCCGCGAAGTGCAGGGGCTGGTTGGCCACCACCCCGACCGGGCGCCCCTCGACGCGCCCGAAGCCGACCACGATGTTCTGCGCGTACAGCGGCTGGACCTCGAGGAAGTCGTCGACGACCGTCTCGACGACGGTGTGGATGTCGTACGGCTGGTTCGCCGAGTCCGGGATCAGCGAGTCCAGCGCGAGGTCGTCACCGGTGGGCTCGAGCGAGGCGGGGGCGTCGACGGTGGCCGGCTCGTCGAGGTTGTTGCTCGGCAGGTATGCGAGCAGGGCGCGCACGTAGTCGATCGCGTCCTCCTCGTCGCTCGCGAGGTAGTGCGCGTTGCCGCTGCGGGTGTTGTGCGTCCGCGCCCCGCCCAGCTCCTCCATGCCCACGTCCTCGCCGGTGACCGTGCGGATCACGTCCGGTCCGGTGATGAACATGTGCGACGTCTGGTCCACCATGACCGTGAAGTCGGTGATCGCCGGCGAGTAGACCGCGCCGCCCGCGCACGGCCCCATGATCAGTGAGATCTGCGGGATGACGCCGCTGGCCCGCACGTTGCGGAAGAAGATGTCGGCGTAGAGGCCGAGCGCGACGACACCCTCCTGGATGCGCGCGCCGCCGGAGTCGTTGATGCCGATCACCGGGCAGCCGATCTTCATGGCGAGGTC
Organism: uncultured Actinoplanes sp.; assembly: GCA_934667465.1. Classification (GTDB taxonomy): domain Bacteria; phylum Actinomycetota; class Actinomycetes; order Mycobacteriales; family Micromonosporaceae; genus Actinoplanes. The sequence continues at coordinate 2,801 of CAKUMG010000777.1, forward strand.
GAGCACCTTGACGATCTTCTCGCCGAAGACCTCGCCCAGCGAGCCGCCGAAGACGGTGAAGTCCTGCGAGAAGACGCACACCTGCCGGCCGTCGACGGTGCCGTGGCCCGCCACCACACCGTCGCCGTAGGGCCGGGTGCGCTCCAGCCCGAACGCGGTCGAGCGGTGCCGCGCCAGCGCGTCGAGCTCCACGAAGGACCCCTCGTCGAGCAGCACCTCGATGCGCTCCCGCGCCGTCTTCTTGCCGCGCGCGTGCTGTTTCTCGACCGCCCGGGCCGATCCGGCGTGCACCGCCTCGTCGGTCCGCCGCGTCAGGTCGGCGAGCTTGCCGGCCGTGGTGTGGATGTCGGACTGCTGCGCGTCCTGCTGGGTCGTCACTGGCCTGTGCCTCCACTCGACCGCACCACCTCGCCGGTGCCCCGTGGAGATCGTATCCACCCGGCGGCAGCGGCGCGTCCCGGTGCGCAAGGGGCCGAACGTTTCGTTCCTATTGCACCATTCGTTACAACCCCCGTGACGACATGGATGACCCCCGTCGGCGTGGCTTTGATCGTCGGTGGCATCACCACGCTCATCGTCTTCCGCAGGTTCCTGTTCGGTGCCGGCTCCGAGGCGGGAGACCAGCAGGATGCCGTACGGGACCAGCCCGCGACCCGGGCTGCGCAGGGCGCCCACGACGAGGCTCTTCACGCCTCCCCCGGCGACACCCTCCGTGGTGGCGCCCCCCGTGCCGGCTCCTCTCACGGCTCCTCCCGAGCCGATGCCTCCCGCGGCTCCTCCCATGCCGACGCCTCCCGTGCCGATGCCTCCCGCGGCTCCTCCCGTGCCGGCGTCTCTCGCGGCTCCTCCCGTGCCGGCGTCTCTCGCGGCTCTTCCCGTGCCGATGCCTCGCGCGTTGACGCCTCGCGCGGTGACGCTTCTCGCGTTGACGCCTCGCGCGGTGACGCTTCTCGCG
>CAKUMG010000778.1 GCA_934667465.1 uncultured Actinoplanes sp.
CTCCTGACGCGGCGCGGTTCCCCGTTCGGCCTCCATCAGGGCTCCGTTGGCATTGGCGTACCGGGGGAAACCGGCTTCCTCGGCCGCAGCCAGAAACGCCTCGCTGTACGGATGGAGGTCCGGCGTGTCCTGCACCCGCATGGGGCCGCTCTCGATGCGATCGAACAGTCTGCTGACGCTGGCGTGGCCCCACACCGGGTCGCCGGTCTCGCGGGCGAAGAAGTCCCAGTCATCGCGGTGCCCGCGGATCCAGGTGGAGACGTTGACGCTGCCACCGCCGCCCAGCACACGGCCCATCGCATACGGCAATGAGCGACCGTTGACCGCCGGATCGGGCGCGGTGGTGAAATCCCACACCCGTTCGGTCCCTTGGTTCAATGGCCACAGCTCCGGGTTGACGACGGCCGGGTCCCGGTCGTCGCCACCGGCTTCGACAAGCAACACCGACACGGCGGGATCTTCCGCCAGCCGCCCGGCGACCGCCGATCCGGCCGACCCGGCTCCGCACACCACGAAGTCGTAGCGCGATACAGACACCATGCATGCCCTTCATCTCGTTCTGTTCGACGAAGGGCATGGTGCCGCGAAGCGGTTACTGCGGCGAGCCGGCGTCCGCTGAGCGGACGCGGTTCCCTGGCCTCGATCCACCGCTGAAGGCTGGGCGCCGCCTGGCTCGGGGCCCGCCGGTCACGCGCCAGGCCCGCGACGCCTGCTCAGACTTTGCGCGCCACCGCCCCGTACCCGTCGACGGTCTTGACTTCGACGTCGCCCGGCCGCCACCGCGAGATCGGCACCAGCCCCGGCGGCAGCATCTCCAGGCCGTCGAAGCACCGCCCGACCTGCGCCGGGCTGCGCAGCACGTAGGGCACCGCGCCGGTGTCGTCGTAACCCTGCTGCGCCTCGCCGAACCCGTCGCTGGTGTCGGTGCTGTCCCAGAGCACCAGGTGGCTGCCCGCCGGCACCCCCGCCATCGTCCGCGCCACGATCGAGGTCAACTCCTCGTCCTCGGCGACGTGACCGAGCACACCCATGTACATGACCGCGATCGGCTCCGCGAAGTCCAGCAGCTTGCCCGCCTCTTCCAGGACCCGGCTCGGATTGTGCAGATCGGCATTGATGTACGCCGTTACCCCCTCGGGTGTCGCGTCGGTCAGCAACGCCCGCGCATGCGTCAGCACCGACGGATCGTTGTCGACGTAGACCACCCGGGATTCGGGGGCGATGCCCTGCGCGACCTGATGGGTGTTCTGCATCGTCGGCAGCCCGGTGCCGATGTCCAGGAACTGCCGGATCCCCGCGTCGGCGGTCAGAAAGCCGACGGCCCGCATCAGGAACTGCCGCGACTGCCGGGCCAGGTCCACGATTCCCGGGAACGCCTTGACATAGGCGTCCCCGGCCTCCCGGTCGACGGGGAAATTGTCGGTCCCGCCCATCCAGTAGTTCCAGATCCGCGCCGAGTGCGGCACGGTGGTGTTGATCCTCAAACCCGGCAGGTACTCGGTCACGGGAACGCTCCTCAAAGCACGGTGACGGAATACACCGTACTGCCGGAAAGCGTCCGCGCTATGTCAGCCGATAGGCAGAAATCCGTCTCGCCGGGATCCTTCCCCCTCCCGGCCCTCGGCCCCCGGTGCGCGGCGCCCGGCTCCCGCGGGGGAGGCGCGCGGAGCCCGGATCGCGCGGGCGAGGTGCGCGGGTCGGTCAGGTCGAGGTGATCGACCCGTACGCCGGGGAGGCCATCGAGGGCGGCGGCCGCCCGCTCGGGGTCGCGGGCCGCGACGGTCACGGCGGCATCCGCGGCGGGTGAGCGTCCGAGTGACCTCCCGGCCGAGGGTACGACTTTCGTCGCACCGCCCGGTCATACCGGCGGCAGACGCGCCCCCACCGGCCCGCCCGCTCTACTGGACGGCATGGAAAACCTGCACGTCGCCGAGCGTGACCTGTTCGCCCTGTTCTCCATCGCCGTCCTGCACGGCGAAGGCGACGAGATCGGCACGGACGAGCTCCTGCTGGCCCTGGTCCGCCTCGGCGTGCGGCAGGACCTGCTCGACGCGGCCGGTCTCACCCGCACCGTCGCCGCCGCCGTCTACCAAGGCCGCCACGCGAGCTGGGCGAGCGACGACCGCGGCCCGGTCACCGTGCTGATCGCCGACGGGGGCGAGCCGGCCGACGTCACGGCCGCCGCCGCGGACGCCCTGCGCGACGCGCACGGCCCGGACGACGTGCTGCGCGCCCTGCTCGACGACCCGGACAGCCGCGCCGCGGAGATGCTGGCCACCTGCGCCGTCCCGGTCCCGGCGCTGCGCGACAGCCTGCGCGACGGCAGCCCGCTACAGATCGACGACCCGGTGCCGGCCGAGCTGCACCGCATCCGCGACACGCTGATCGGGCGCACCCGCTACCCGCGGTATCCGTTCTGGCGCAACCCGCTGCTCGCCCTGGTCGCCCCCGCCAGGACCAACCTCGCCCCCGTGCCGCAGGCCTGGCTGCCCCTCGAGACCCGCCAGCAGGCCACCGAGCGCGGCCGGCGTGACCCCGGCACCGACGACGCGCTGCTGGCCCTGACCGCCATGCACGAGGTGGTCGCCCACTATCCCCACCTCTACGACACCACGGCGGGCCTCTACGACGGCACCGCCCTGCTCGCCGAGGCCGGCATCACCCACGCGGTGCTGCGCCACGTCGCTGACACCACCGAGCTCGGCACCGACCCGACACCCCTGAACAAGCTGCCCTCACGCCACCCGGACGACCCCGCCACCGGCTGGCGCGACACCTCCTACCTGCTGCGCCGCCTGCTCGCCGAGCCCGGTAACCGCGCGCACCGGCTGCTGACCAATGCCGGCTTCGACCACGTCCGGGTACGGTGAAACGGCCCTCTCACACCGCCCGCAACGCCCCCGGCCGCCGCCCGCTCAGGCGGTCGAGCGCCCGCGCCGACGCCGCATCGGCCGGCAGATACACCACCAGGCGCTGCTCATCAGCATCGGAGAGATCCAGCGTCTCGTACGCCATCCGCAGCGCACCGGCCTGCGGATGCGCCAGCAGCTCCACGCCCACCCGCAGCGCCGGCCCCGACGCCGCCGCCATCCGCCGCGTGAACGCCGGACCCGCGAGCACCGTCAGCTCCGCGGCCAGCTCCCGCGCGTACGGATCCCCGCGCCGCACCTCGCCCTTGAGCTGCGCGACCAGCGCATCGGCCAGCAGCTCCCACCCCGGATAGAACTCCCGCGTCCGCGCCTCGGTGAACGCGTGCCGCACCACGTTCGGCCGGTGCCCGTCGTACAACCCCGCCGGGCGCATCAACCGCTCATAACCGCTGGTGGCCGCGAGCACGTCCCCGAGCCGGTTGAGCACCACCGCCGGCCCCGGCTCGAGCCGCTCCAGCAGCGCACGCACCGTCGGGCGCACCTGCTCGGCCGGCGCCAGCCCCGCCGGGCACATCACCCCCGCACTGGCCTTGCCCAGATACCGCAGATGCACCCGATCCTCCAGGGAGAACCCCAGCGCCACCGCGATCGCGTTGAGCACCTCCGGCGACGGATGCCGATCACGGCCCTGCTCGAGACGGGTCAGATACTCCACACTCACCCCGGCCAGGGTGGCGACCTCGGCGCGCCGCAACCCCGGCGTCCGGCGCCGCATCCCGGCGGGCAGCCCCACCGCCGCCGGCGCGGTCGTCTCCCGCCGCGCCCGCAGAAACCGCCCCAGCTCGTTGTCGATCCCGCGACCGGCCATGCCACGGAC
>CAKUMG010000779.1 GCA_934667465.1 uncultured Actinoplanes sp.
TTGTGCGCGAGGACCTCGGGGGTGGCGCCGAACACCTCGGCGAGCTGCTCGGGGTCGGCGTTGAAGTCGGGGATCAGTAGCTCGACGCCGCAGCCCGGCTGGAGCTTGTGGATCTGGCGGACCGTCTCGGCGTAGAGCCACGCGCCGCCATCGGGCAGGTCGTCGCGGGCGACGCCGGTCACCGTGGCGTACTTCAGGCCCATGGTGGCGACGGACTCGCCGACGCGGCGCGGCTCGTCGGCGTCGAACTCGGCCGGCTTGCCCGTGTCGATCTGGCAGAAGTCGCAGCGCCGGGTGCACTGGTCACCGCCGATGAGGAAGGTTGCCTCGCGGTCTTCCCAGCACTCGTAGATGTTGGGACAGCCGGCCTCCTGGCAGACCGTGTGGAGGCCTTCCTTCTGGACGAGCCCGCGCATGTGCGTGTACTCCGGGCCCATCTTCGCCTTGACCTTGATCCACGGCGGTTTGCGCTCGATGGGAGTCTCGGCGTTGCGCGCCTCGATGCGCAGCATGCGGCGGCCCTCGGGAGCAATAGTCACAACCCCGAGGTTACGCCGGAAGCAAGATCAAGCGGAGCACAGGCGACGAGGCTCACGTGGCCGAATCTGTGAGGGCGCTCACGTCCCGCCGGAAAATCACATGCGTCCCGTGGAGGCCCACTGTTAACTTCCTGCTCACGGCAGTGACGGAACCGAGTAACGCCCCGAACCCGCCGGCCGAGAGAGCCACCCGAGCGCTGTGAGGGTGGCCCGGTGCCGGGGCGCGAAGACACTCCCGAGCCGAGCACGACCAAGAGGCGCCCCGTCCGCGGGGCGCGAAGGTGTGGTGGCACCGCGAGGATCCCGCTCGCCCACACCTCCCTGGGGCCGCGTTGCACAGTCCCCGAGGAGGTCACCGCCATGCAACGCATCCTCTCCGCCGAACTGCCCGCCCACACCGGCGCCACCGTCACGATCGCCGGCTGGGTGCACCGCCGCCGGCTGCTCAAGTCGGTCGCGTTCCTGATCGTCCGCGACGCCACCGGGCTCAGCCAGGTGGTGGTCACCGACCCGGCCGTACGCGCCACGCTCACAGCGCTGCCGGAGGAGACCGTCGTCGAGGTCACCGCGCAGGTCACCACGAACGCCGCCGCGCCTTCCGGGGTCGAGCTCACGGCACCTTCCGTACGGGCATTGAGCAGCACCGCACCCGTACCGTTGCCCTTCGAACTGCACCGGCCCGCACTGAGCGTGAACCTCGCGACGCAGCTCGACAACGCTGCGTTAGCACTGCGACATCCCGTACGGTCATCGGCCCTGCGCGTGGCAGCGACCGCGACCGCCGGTTTCCGCGCCGCGCTGGACCGCCGGCGGTTCGTCGAGATCCACACGCCCAAGCTGGTCGGCACGGCCACCGAGTCCGGCGCGAACGTGTTCACGCTCGACTATTTTGGCCGCCCGGCCTACCTGGCGCAGTCGCCGCAGCTCTACAAGCAGCTGATGGTCGGTGTGTTCGACCGGGTCTACGAGGTCGGGCCGGTGTTCCGGGCGGAACCCCACGACACGGCCCGTCACCTCGCCCAGTACACCTCGCTCGACGCGGAGCTGGGCTTCATCGCCGACCACCGCGACGTGATGGAGATCCTCACCCGTGTGCTGGAAGAGATGACGGCGACAGTCACCGACCGTATGGGTGTCGGGGTGCCCGTCGTCCCCGCCGAGATCCCGGCGGTGCACTTCAGCGAGGCCCTGCGCATCGCCGGCGCCCCGGAGGACGAACCGGACCTCGCGCCGGCCCACGAGCGGGCGCTCGGCGAATGGGCGGCGCGCGAGCACGGGTCGGAGTTCGTGTTCGTCACCGGCTACCCGATGGCGAAGCGGCCGTTCTACACGCATCCGCAGCCGTCGGACCCGCGCTGGAGCAACAGCTTCGACCTGCTGTTCCGCGGCCTCGAACTAGTGACCGGCGGTCAGCGGCTGCACCGGCACGAGGACTACCTCGCCGTGGCGCCGGAGCCGGAGAAGCTGGCCGGCTACCTGGACGGGTTCCGGTACGGCATGCCCCCGCACGGGGGCTTCGCGATCGGGCTCGAACGCTTCGTGGCCCGCCTGACCGGCGCCGCCAACGTCCGCGAGGTCACGGCGTTCCCGCGCGACCTGCACCGTGTAACGCCATGACCTGCGCCGGGTCGCCCGGGACCCCGGCGTGACTCGCGCCGTGTAACGCCACACGTCCGTACCCGGGTGTGGCGTTACACCGAACTGGCCGCCGCTCCCGGCCGCGGGCGCGCAGCTCAGGGGGCGCGGGTGTGCCGCTTGTCGGGGCGCCGGGCGTGCAGCTTGTCGGGGCCGCGGGTGCGCAGCTTGTCGGGGGCGCGGGTGTGCAGCTTGTCGGGGGCGCGGGTGTGCCGCTTGTCGGGGCGCCGGGCGTGCAGCTTCTCGGGGCCGCGGGTGCGCAGCTTCTCGGGGCCGCGGGTGTGCCGCTTGTCGGGGGCGTCGGGCGTGCAGCTTGCCGGGGCCGCGGGCGAGCAGCTCGTCGGGGGCGCGGGCGAGCAGCTTCTCGGGCCGCGGGCGAGCAGTTTGTCAAGGGGGCAGCTCGTTGCGGGCGCTGGGCGGGCAGCTAGTCGGGGGCGGGCGCAGCTCGTCAGGGGCGCGGGCTCGCTCGGCGTGCTGCCCGGGGTCTCCGGCGGCGTCAGCGTGGGGACCGGCCGCGGATCGGAGCGGTGTAACGCCACACCGCTGCGTCCCGGGGTGGCCGGCGGGGCTGCGCTGTGTAACGCCACGCTCCGGGGCGGTGGGATGCCGGTCAGAGCAGGACGGCGACGAGGACGATCGCGACGACGGCCAGCGGGACGATCGTGGTGGTGACGAGGACCCACCAGGCGGCGGGGTGGGCGAAGTTCAGCGTGAGGCCGCCGCCTGGCTTCGGGACGAAGAGGCGCTTGTCGCGGGGATCCCGGTGCGGGGTCATAGCAGCGTTGGCCTCACAGCGGAGTTGGCGTCACAGCGGAGTTGGCCTCACAGCGGAGTTGGCGTCACAGCGGAGTCGGCGTCACAGCAGGGTCGGCAGGTGCTTCTCCACGACGGGGAGGACGTCGGCGACGGTCACCGGGCGGCCCAGCTCCTCGGAGAGGGAGGTGACGCCCGCGTCGCGGATGCCGCAGGGGACGAAGCGGCCGAAGTTGCCGAGGTCGCAGTCGCAGTTGATGGCGAAGCCGTGCTGGGTGACCCCGCGGGCCACGCGGATGCCGATGGCGGCGACCTTACGGTCGGGGCCCCGGTCGTCGGCCCGGACCCAGGCGCCGCTGCGGCCCTCGACGCGCTCGGCGGTGACCCCGAACTCGGCGCAGACGTCGATGAGGAGCTGCTCGATGCGGCGCACGTAGGCCACGACGTCGATCGGGTCCGCGAGCTTGACGATCGGGTAGCCGACCAGCTGACCCGGGCCGTGCCAGGTGATCTTGCCGCCGCGGTCGACGTCGACCACCGGGGTGCCGTCGAGCGGGCGGTCCTCGGGCTCGGTGCGCTTGCCCGCGGTGAAGACGCTGGGGTGCTCCAGCAACAGAATCGTGTCGGGCTGCTCGCCCGCCACCACGGCGTCGTGAAGCCGGCGCTGCTCGTCCCAGGCCTCGCGGTAGTCGACGAGACCGGGGCTCAGCACCTGAAGCGTGGAAGTCGTCACCGGGTCAGCCTAATCCGCACCGGCCCCCACCCGCCCCACCCCGTTGCCACCGTCACGCCACCCGCAAACCGCGGCCCCGCAAACC
>CAKUMG010000780.1 GCA_934667465.1 uncultured Actinoplanes sp.
GCCTTGACGACGGCGGCGATCAGGTCGTCGTTGTCCTGGATCGTGACCGGGTAGACGCTGTTGGCGCCCGCCTCGACGAGCGCCTGCAGCCGCTCGATGGCTTCCCCGGCCACGGCGTCCGCGTCGTCGGCGTGCAGGAACAGGTCGGTGCGGCCGTTGATCCAGACCGGGACGCCCGCCTCGTCGGCGGCCGCGCGGAGCCCGGCGATGTAGTCGGCGTGCTCCTGGGTGCTGCGCACCCGGCCGCCCTCGGAGTGCACCGTGTCCTCGAGGTTGAGGCCCACGCCGCCCGCGTCGAGCAGGCCCGCGATCAGGTCGGCCGGGCTCTGACCGTAGCCCGCCTCCAGGTCGACCGAGACCGGGACGCCGGCCGCGGCCACGATCGGGCGGACGGCGGCGATCACCTCGGCGAACGTCTGCCCCTCGTGGTCCTCTGCGCCCCGGGAGTCGGCGAGGGGGTGGCTGCCGATGGTCAGCGCCTCGAACCCGGCGGCGACCGCGGCCTTCGCGGACCACGCGTCCCAGACCGTCGGCAGCACCAGCGGCCGGCGGCGCGCGTGCAGCTCGGCGAGCGTGCGGGCGCTTGCGGCAAGGGTCTCACTCATGGTCCGGTCTCCCATCGCGTGGTGGTACGTCACCGCGACGATAGCCGCCCGGCGGGCTGCCCTCAGGCCGGTTCGATCGGGGCCAGCTGAACGAGGAGGTGCACCAGCCGGTAGACGACCGCACCGCACAGCCCGCGAGACCGCGGCGCACGCGAACGACCGCGCGCGGAAACGACAGCGGCGGCGCAGTCACCGAGGACTGCGCCGCCGCCGTGCTGCTGCGTCAGCCGGCCGCCGAGTCGGCCGTGGCCGCCTGGGAGGCCACCGTCGCCTCGCTGTCCGGGGAGGCGGGCAGGCTGTCCATGAAGGAGCTCACGGAGAAGACCGCGTTGCCCGCGCCCGCCGGGCCGTAGCCGGGGGGGCTGGTCAGGCCGTGCGACTCCATGGTCGCGCGGTAGGTCTCGAGCAGCCGGACATGGTATTCCAGCGGCGCGCCCTGCGGGTTGGTCCTGCCGAGCGGGGTGGTCGGCTCCGGGCACCACGTCGTGAAGCGCGGGGTGATGCCGCGCGACATGAAGTAGTTGAGCCCCTCCTCGGTCGAGGCGATGGCCTCGTCGACGGTGGTGAAGCCATGCGGGGCGGCCATCTCGACGCCGGCCACGAAGTTGGGGATGACGTTGCGCGGTCCGAAGATGTCCGCCGAGTCGAGGATGCGGCGGTGCCACTCCTCGCGGCCCACGTAGCGCTCCTTGCCGGGGCAGTAGAGCTCGAACAGCTTCTTGTCCCACACCTCGTAGTTGGGGTGGTAGATCTGGATACCGTAGTCCTTGAAGCGCTGCACGTCGGCCTTGGGCAGCGCCTGCGCGACGACCTTGCCGATCCAGCGGCCGGGGAAGCGCTCCTCGATCGCCTGGGCGTACTCCCCGTAGAAGTCGGCCTCGGCCTTCCCGCCCACCTGCGAGGTGATGCTGCCGCCGGTCAGGGTGTAGGCCTGCGACGACTTGGTGGTGTCGTACTTGTCGATGATCTCGAGCGCCTCGAGGACCTCGTCGATCGGCTTGACCCCGGTGTAGGGGCGGCCGGCCGCCTTGTGCTGGCGCCAGTTGTGGTTGATGTCGCAGTACTGGCACTCCTCCTTGGCGCCGAAGTACTGGCAGACCCGGAAGGCGGTCAGGTAGATGAGGTAACCCCACTGGATCGTGGGGGCGACCTCCATCACCGACTTGCCGTTGGCGAGCGTGTGCCGGTAGTACGGCGGCATGGGCGGGAGCCCGATGTCGGCGATCGGCTTGCCGTCGAGGAAGAGCCGCAGCCGGCCGTCCTCGTCCGCCTTCGCCCGGTAGGGCGAGTCGGGGTTGACCCGCACCGAGACGACGGTGCGCCGCAGCCCGTAGGGGCCGCCGGTGAGCACGATCTCCTCCGGCGGGCGGCGCAGGGCGGCCGTGCCCAGCTCGGGGAGGGTGCGGTGGTCGAACGAGAAGATGAAGTAGGACTTGGGCTTGACGTCCCCGTGCTCGTTGTCGGTCAGGGCCGAGTCGTCGAAGGCGAGCCCGCCGCGCAGCAGGTCCTCTTTGATGACCGCCTCGCGCGGCACGTGCGGGAACCGGCTCATCAGGTCCTCGACGAGGTCGGTACGCGATGCCATGCGCTCCTCCTACTGCTGGTGTGACCGGTCGTGCGGCGGTGTGCCGTGGTCCACGATATCTACGCCCCACGCCGAGAATCTCCCGGCGTGATGAACGAGACGTCCGTCGTCGGGCCCGGGGAACACCTCGACCACGTTCGCGACGACGAGCGTGGAGTCGCCCACCGGCACGCGGTGCAGCGGGGTGCCCCGCAGGGCGGCGAGGGCGCCGGGAAGGATCGGCTCTCCCGTCGGAAGTGTGCCCCACCCCTGGTCAGGGGTGAAACGCGGCCCTCCCGTACGCGCGAAGTCGCGCGCCAGCGCCGCGTGCGCGGCCCCCAGCAGGTGCACCACGAAGCTCGGGGCGGCCAGCAGTGCCGCCGCCGACCGGGTCGCCATCACCGAGAACGACAGGGCCGGCGGCGCGAGTGAGACGGACGCCACGCTGGAGGCGGTCAGCCCCACGGGCCCCTCGGGCCCCGCCGCGCTGATGACCGCGACCCCGGTCGGATACCGCCGGAAGGCGCCCTTCAGCAGCTCGGCGACCTCTGCGTCCCGTACATCATGATCCACAACTCCGACGCTAAGACCTCAACCGGACTTCATGTCAATCGCGCCGGCCCCGGCAGCGCCGCCCGAAGTGGCGAACGTCTCCATCGAAAGGCGTCAGCCGAAGATCGACGCGGCCCACTCCGGGTGGTCGATGAACGGGTTCCGGTTGCGCTGGTAGTTGGCGTAGATCAGCTGGTTGCGGTTGCGCTCGGCCGCGTCCGGCGGGTCCTGCGCGTGCCAGGCCAGCAGCGCGGACAGGCGCCCGTGCCGCGGCGCGCCGCCGCTGCTGGTGGCGTCGTCGACCTCCAGGTCGGGCCACGAGTCGCCGCCCTCGTAGCGGACCGCCATGTAGAAGACCATGCGGGCCACGTCGCCCTTTACCGCGGCGCGCGGCTCCCACGAGTTGCTGTCGCTGTAGTTGCCCGTCGCGCCCGGGACCGCCGTACCCCCGGTGTCGAAGTCCTTGTTGCCGCGCAGGGCGTTGACGGTGACGTCCTCGGGGCGCAGGTGGTGCAGGTCGGTGCCGGGCCCGGCGGCGGTGCCGAAGTCGCCGTGCGACTGCGCCCAGACGTGCTCGCGGTTCCAGTCGCCGCTGTCGCCGCCGTTGAGGGTCTTGGCGCGGCTGAGCCCGGAGTAGAACAGCTTGACGTTCGCGCTGTTGGCCGGGTCCTGGTCGGTGACCTTCAGCGCGTTCCACACGGCGTCGTACGAGAGCCTGGTCGTGCCGGTCGAGACGATGCCGTGCAGCGCGGTCTTGAGCGCCTCGCCGGTCTTGCCGGAGGCGGCCGCGTAGTAGGCGTCCGCGGTGCCGGTCGGGGTCGGCGTGACCGATCCGGACGTCATGGCGGTGGGCGAGGTGAGTCCGGGGTGCGCGAAGTAGGCGCCGAGCGAGCCGGTCACCGTGACGAGCGTGCCCACTTTGCCCGGGTTCGTCCGGAGCCCGAACGACGGCCGGTACGCGCTGGTCACCTGCACGTAGAGCAGGTCGGCGGTGTCCCGCTCGGCCGCGGAGTC
>CAKUMG010000781.1 GCA_934667465.1 uncultured Actinoplanes sp.
GGCCCACGGACCGCGCCGACCGGCAAACGCCGGCCACAACCGCGCCGGTCGGCGAGCGCCGGCCGGCGGGGTGGCGGGTCAGCTCAGGCCGAGGTCACCCTCGAACTGGCCGGCCTCGAGGCGCTCCTTGATGGTGACCAGGAAGCGGGCGGCGTCGGCGCCGTCCACGATCCGGTGGTCGTAGCTGAGCGCCAGATAGACCATCGAGCGCGGCACGATGGCCTCGCCCAGGTTGGGGTCGGAGACGACGACCGGGCGCTTGACGACCGCGCCGGTGCCGAGGATCGCGACCTGCGGCTGGTTGATGATCGGGGTGTCGAAGAGCGCGCCGCGGCTGCCGGTGTTGGTCAGCGTGAACGTGCCACCCGAGATCTCGTCCGGGCCGATCTTGTTGTTGCGGGTGCGGTCGGCGACGTCCGCGATCCGCTTGGACAGGCCCGCCAGGTTGAGGTCGCCCGCGTCCTTGATGACCGGGACGACCAGGCCCTTCGGGGTGTCCACGGCCATGCCGAGGTGCTCGGCGTCGTGGTAGGTGACCGTGCCGGCCTCCTGGTCGATCGACGAGTTCACGACCGGGTGCTGGCGCAGCGCCTCGACGGCGGCCAGGGCGAAGAACGGCAGGAACGACAGCTTGACGCCGTTCTTGGCCAGGAAGTCCGCCTTGGCGCGGTTGCGCAGCGCGGCGATCTTCGTGACGTCGACCTCGACGACCGTGGTGAGCTGCGCGGAGACCTGGAGCGACTCGACCATGCGGCGGGCGATGGTGGCCCGGATGCGGGTGAGCTTCTCCGTGCGGCCGCGGAGCTGGCTCGCCTCGGGCTTCGGGGCGGCCTTGGCCGGCGCGGACGCGGCCGGGGCGGCGGCAGCCTCGGGCTTGGGGGCCGCCTTCGCCGCGGCGGCCTTCTCGGCGGCCTCGGTGACGTCCTGCTTGCGGATGCGGCCGCCGACGCCGGTGCCGGTGATCGTCGACAGGTCGACGCCCTTTTCGGCGGCGAGCTTGCGCACCAGCGGGGTCACGTAACCGGCGTCGCCGGCGCCGTTGCTGCGCACCGACTCGGCGGCGGGCGCGGACGCCTGCGCCGGGGCGGGGGGCTCGGCCTTGGCCTGCGCGGCCTCCGGCTCCTTGGCGGTCTCGGCCTCGGGGGCCGGTCCCGCGTAGGACTCGCCGGCCGGCTGGGCCGACGGAGCCGGCTTCGACTCGACGAGCGGGGCCTCCTGCTTCGGAGCCGGGGCCTGCTTCTCGGGAGCGGGAGCGGGGGAGGGGGCCGGGGCGGCGGGCTTGCTGTCCGCGGACCCGACGATCGCGAGGTCGGCGCCGACGTCGGCGGTCTCGTCCTCCTGGACCTTGATCTCGAGCAGGGTGCCCGCGACCGGCGACGGGATCTCCGTGTCGACCTTGTCGGTGGAGACCTCGACGAGCGGCTCGTCGATCTCGATGGTGTCGCCGACCTGCTTGAGCCAGCGGGTGACGGTGCCCTCGGTGACGCTCTCGCCCAGGGCGGGCATCTTGACCGCGGTGCCCTCGCTGCCGCCGGCCGGGGCCGACGTCTGCGGGGCGGGGGCCTCCTCCTCGACCGGCTTCTCGGTCGACGGGGTGGTGGGGGCGGGCGGCTCGGGCTCCTCGGCCTGCTCCTCCGCCGGGGCGGGGGCGGAGCTGCCCGCATCTTCGCCGTCGCCGGCGATGACGGCGAGCTCGCTGCCGACGTCGGCGGTCTCGTCCTCGCCGACGACGATGCGCGACAGGACGCCCGTGGCCGGCGACGGGATCTCCGTGTCGACCTTGTCGGTGGAGACCTCGAGCAGGGGCTCGTCCGCCTCGACCCGCTCGCCCTCCTGCTTGAGCCAGCGGGTGACAGTGCCCTCGGTGACGCTCTCACCCAGCCGCGGCATGGTGACCGATACCGGCATTCCTACAACTCCTTAAACCGCTTGGTAAGCGAAAGATCGTGGTCAGCTGTGTGCGTGCAGCGGCTTGCCCGCCAGCGCGAGGAAGGCCTCGCCGAGCGCCTCGTTCTGGGTCGGGAGGGCGTGCACGAGCTGGGCGACCTCCGCCGGGAACGCCTCCCAGTTGTAGATCAGCTGCGCCTCGCCGACGAGCTCGCCCATCCGCGCGCCGACCATGTGCACGCCGACGACCGGGCCGTCCTTCTCGCGGACGAGCTTGACGAAGCCCTGGGTCTTGAGGATCTGGCTCTTGCCGTTGCCGCCCAGGTTGTAGTTGTAGGTCTCGACGTTCTCGGCGCCGTACTTCTCCTTGGCCTTGGCCTCGGTGATGCCGACCGAGGCGACCTCGGGGTCGGAATAGGTGACGCGCGGGATGCCGGCCTCGTCGATCACGGCCGGGTTGAGGCCCGCGATCTCCTCGGCGACGAAGATGCCCTGCTGGAAGCCGCGGTGCGCGAGCTGCAGGCCGGGGACGATGTCGCCGACGGCGTAGATGTTGCCGACGCCGGTGTGCAGCCGCTCGTTGGTGATGACGAAGCCGCGGTCGAGCGTGACGCCCTGCTCCTCGTAGCCGAGGCCCTGGGTCGTCGGGCCGCGGCCGACCGCCACGAGCAGGATCTCGGCCTCGATCGTCTCGCCGCCGGCGATGGTCGCGCGCACGCCGTTGTCGGTGTGCTCGACCTTCTCGAACGGCTTGCCGACCTTGAAGTTGATCTTCCGCTTGCGGAACGCGCGCTCGACCGTCTTGGAGATGTCCTCGTCCTCGGCGGCCACGAGCCGGGGCAGCGCCTCCAGGATCGTCACGTCGGCGCCGAACGACTTCCACACGCTGGCGAACTCGACGCCGATGACGCCGCCGCCGAGCACGATCGCCGAGCTGGGCACCCGGTCGAGCTTGAGCGCGTGCTCGCTGGTGATGACCCGCTTGCCGTCGACCTCGAGGCCGGGCAGCGTGCGCGAGTAGGAACCGGAGGCCAGGATCACGTTGCGGCCGGTGTAACGCTTGCCGGCCACCTCGACGGTGTCCTTGGCGACGAGCTTGCCCTCGCCCTGCACCACGGTGATCTTGTCCTGCTTGAGCAGGCCCTGCAGGCCCTTGTAGAGGCGGCCGACGACGCCGTCCTTGTAGGCGTTGACGCCCGCCATGTCGATGCCGACCAGGTCGGCCTTGATGCCGAACTGCTCGCTCTCGCGGGTCTGGTCGGCCAGCTCCGCGGCGTGCAGCAGCGCCTTGGTCGGGATGCAACCGCGGTGCAGGCAGGTGCCGCCCAGCTCCGCCTTGTCGATCAGCGCCACGTCGAGACCCAGCTCGGCCGCACGCAGGGCGGCCGCGTAGCCGCCGCTGCCGGCGCCGAGGATCACGATGTCGAAGGTTCCGCCAGGCTGGCTCACGTCTACTCCCAGATCGCTCTGCCGCTAGAAATCTCCCGTTTGCCACATGGGTCACATGTTGGAAACGGTCACAGCTGTCCAGGCCATCTTGTCACTCGAAGAACCAAACGGTGCAGTCAGGTGCCCCAAGACACGAGCGCTCGACGTACTCTTGCGACAGCTTCTCGCGAATGCCTCTCGCGAGCGTGTCCTGCCGCAGTCGAGACGAAGGAGCGGTCCGTGGCCTGGTTCCGGCGGCGCAAGGAGCCCTCCCGCACGGCCGGGCGGCCCGCCGATCGCGCCGACCTCGAATACCTCGCCGAGTTCGTGCGCTCCCGCCGAGGCGTCGAGGCCTACATCGAACCACGGACCACCGTGACGGAGACCACGATTCTCCTGATCGCCCACGACGGTGAAT
>CAKUMG010000782.1 GCA_934667465.1 uncultured Actinoplanes sp.
CGACCGTACGGTCGAAGTTGGGGTCTTTCAGGGTGGGGGTCGCGACCAGGAGCTGACCGGTCATCGACTCCACCGACCGACCTCCGATGCGCTGCTCTTCACTGAACACAACAGCCTCGCCTTCGCGCCATGCTTGGACATTAGCTTGCGCTCCGGCCAGCGATAAGGCCTGCGAGGGAACGAGCGCCCCCGCGGGTGGAGATCGACGGACGGCAGCGGGGAGATCCGTGACGCGCCAGTCACCCGTACGGAGGACGAGCAGCGGTCGCTGCCCCTCGCTCGTCCGGTGGACGCGACCTGGACGAGAGACGGAGGAGGGCCCCCACCGATGCGATGGGGGCCCTCCTCCCGTACGGGAGATGCTGTTACTTGGTGAGCTTGACCGTGCGCGTCTGCCAGCTGGAGAGCAGACCCGCCTTGTCCTTCGCCCGGTAGGAGATCTTCAGCGTCCCCTTCTGAAGCCCCGCGACCTTCACGGTCCAGGTGCCCTTGGCGTTCGGCTTGGCCTGGATGACCTTCGCCTTGGCCGTGGCGGCGCTCTCTGAGGCGGCCTTCACCCAGGTCGAACCGGTGTAGTAGTACCACTTGCCCGAGCGCTGCTCGATCAGCCGGACCTGCACGTGGTCGACGCCGAGCCCGATGTCGAAGGCCTTGCCGGTCAGCGTCTTCCAGGAGGAGACGTGACCGGTGTTCTTCGGCACGGTGAGCCCGGCAGCCGGCTTGAGGAAGTCCTTGGTGACCTTGATCGTGCCCGCGGTCACCGCCTTGCCGGCGCCGAGCGCGTTGTACGGCGTGACGGTGATGCGGTAGCTGCCCGCCGTGCCGTACTTGTGCGCTACGGAACCCGCACCCGGCGAGGTCGACGTCGTGCCGTCGCCCCACGCGACCACGACCTTGGTCACGCCCCCGGTGAGGCCCTTGATACGCACGTACGCGTACTGACCCGCCCAGATCGACGGCTTCTCCAGCGCGAAGGTGCCCGGCTGGGCCGCCACCGTCACCTTGGCCGAGCCCTTGATCGTGGCCTTGCCCGTGTTGCCCGCCGCGTCGGTGAGCGTCACCGACACGGTGAAGGAACCGGTCTTGCCGTACGCGTGGGTCGCCGACGTGGCACCGGCGGCGAGCG
Organism: uncultured Actinoplanes sp.; assembly: GCA_934667465.1. Classification (GTDB taxonomy): domain Bacteria; phylum Actinomycetota; class Actinomycetes; order Mycobacteriales; family Micromonosporaceae; genus Actinoplanes. The sequence continues at coordinate 1,127 of CAKUMG010000782.1, forward strand.
TCTGCGGCGCGCTGCCGTCGCCCCAGGTGACCACCCGCGTGATCGTCGCCGCCGCGCTCGTGTCGTCGGCCAGCGCGAGCTGGCTGAGCTCGACGGTCTGACCGGCCCAGATCGCGGTCGCGTCGAGGCTGTACTCGCCGGTCGGCGCGGTGGTGTCCGGGACCTCCTCGACGCCCGCCGTGGAGCGGGGCGTCGTGTCGGCCGTGACCGGCGAGTTCGCGGCGAAGTAGTTGACCAGCATCGTGAGGTCGTTGTCGCCGGTCGTGACCTGGTTCGTGCCCTGGCCGAGTGTGGTGAAGTTGTCACCGCCCGCCGCGAGGAACGAGTTCGACGTCACGCGGTACGTGCCGGCCGGGTTCAGCACCACGCCGTTGAGCTTCAGCGACGAGGCGATGATCTTCTCGCCGCGGGGCTTCGTGTCGTCGTACGAGTAGGTGAGCCCCTTCGACGACCCGAGGTGCAGCACCGGGCGGGACGCGCCCGCCGGCTGCCACTGCTCCTCCAGCACCTGCTTGATCTGGGCGCCGGTGAGCGTCTGCGTGACCACGTCGTTCGAGAACGGCTGCACGGCGAACGCGTTGGCGTAGGTGACCGTGCCGTCGGTGCCGTACTTGAGGTCCGCCCGCAGGCCGCCCGGGTTCATGAACGCGATCTGCGCGCCACCGCGGCCGGCCGCGCTGGTCTGGTCGAGCTGCACGTCGGCGATGAAGTTGCCGAGCACCGACTCGGCGCCCCGGTTCTCCGCAGGCGGGTTGCCGGCGTACGCGCGGTTGATGTCGGCGGTGATCGAGCCGAGCTTGGCCTTGCCCAGCTCGTCCGCGGTGGTCTTCGCCGTGGCGACGATCTGCGCGACCTCGGCGTCCGGGGTGTAGCCCGTGACGTCGAGCAGCTCGGCGGTCGACTTGGTGACCGACTTCGTCGCGGGGTCGTAGGTGAGGACCGCGCGGCCCAGCTTGACGCCGTAGTCCTCGGCCTGGATCACCGGACGCGTACGGTCGGTGCCCGGAACCGGCACCTGGAACGCGTACGGCTGGTGGGTGTGACCGCTCAGCACCGCGTCGATCTCGGCGCTGACCCGGGTGAAGTCGCCGAAGACCGGGTCGGCCTGCAGCTCGGCTGCGGAGCCGATGTTCTCGGTCGCCGCGCCCTCGTGGGCGAGCAGCACGAGCACGTCGGCCTCGCCGTTGGCCTCGTTGCCGTCGGAGAGCTCACCGGCGATGAGGTTGGCCTCGGCCACCGGGTCGCGGAACTCGACGCCGGCGATGCCGTCCGGGCTGACCAGCGACGCGGTCTGCTCGGTGACGACGCCGATGTAGCCGACCTTGACGCCGCCGAGGGTCTGCACGACGGCACCGGGCAGGACCCGCTCGCCGTCCTTGTAGACGTTGCCGGCCAGGTACGGGAAGTCGGCGCGGTCCTCGACCCGGCCCAGCAGGTCGGCGAGGCCCTTGTCGAACTCGTGGTTGCCGACCGCCGAGACGGCCAGGCCGCCGGCGTTGAGCACGTCGATCGTCGGGTTGTCGTCGTCGATCGCGGAGATGAACGTGGACGCGCCGATGTTGTCGCCGGCGGACACCCACGCGGTGTTCGGGTTCTGCGCCCGCAGCGCGTCGACCATGCCGACCAGCTGCGCCGCGCCGCCGACCCCGGCGGTGGGCGGCTCGAGCCGGCCGTGGAAGTCGTTGATGTTCAGCAGCTGCAGGTCGACCGGGCCGTTCGTGGCGCCGGTCTCGAGACCCACCACGACCGGGTCGTGGTCGCTGGCCCGGTACGGACCGTCGGAGTAGAACGGCGCGTAGCCGTCGTACTGGTAGGCGTACGACTCGACGGAGTTGATGTTCCAGATGTCGACGCCGGTGACCCGGTCGGCCAGCGTCCGGGTGGCCAGCGCGTGGTCCAGGGAGCCGGACTCGCCGCCGAAGACGTAGGAGTTCTCGTCCTTGTTCAGATCGCTGTAGCCCGCGTCGTAGAGGACCTGCATCGGGTCCTCCTGCGTGTACGCGTTGAAGTCGCCCAGGAGCAGCACATTGTCCGTACCGCTGTCCTTCTTGACGTCCTCCACGAACGCCGCGAGGGCGGCCGCCTGGCGGACCCGGTCGCCGTTGAACGCGCCCTGCCCGTCGCCGCTGTCGGCGTTGTCGCCGGTCGCCGCGTCGGAGGTGCTCTTCGACTTGAGGTGGTTGGCGACCACGGTGAAGTCGATCGACTCGGAGGTGAAGGTCTGGGCGATCGGCTCGCGGGCGTTGAACCACACCGACTCGTCGTTCACCGAGCGGGAGGCGCCCTTCGGCGTGGCCTTCGCCGGCTTGAAGATGATCGCCCCGGTGATGAAGTCCTGCTGCGCGGCGGCGGGCAGCTCGGCCGGGGTGCGGACATAGTCCCAGGTCCCGGCGCCGTCCTTGACGTTGAGCGCGCCGACCAGCGTCTGCAGCGCGAGTTGCGGGTCGCCGGGGAAGCGTACGGAGTTCTCGATCTCCATCAGCGCGACCACGTCGGCGTCCAGCGCGGAGATCGCCGAGACGATCTTCGCCTGCTGCTTCGCCAGCGCGGCCTCGTTCGCCGCACCGCGGGCGTCGCCGCCGAAGTGGACGAAGTAGTTGAGCAC
>CAKUMG010000783.1 GCA_934667465.1 uncultured Actinoplanes sp.
TCCAAGCAGTCAGCCGCAGCTTCGGGTACCGTCAGGTGCTCAAGGAGATCTCGTTCGAGGTCGCCGCGGGCCGGATGACCGGATTCGTCGGGGCGAACGGCGCCGGCAAGACCACCACCATGCGGATCATGCTGGGCGTCCTGGCCGCCGACACCGGCCAGGTCACGTGGCAGGGCGAGCCGCTGACCCGGGAGCTGCGCCACCGCTTCGGCTACATGCCGGAGGAACGCGGCCTCTATCCGAAGATGACCGTCCTGGATCAGGTCGTCTACCTGGGCCGGCTGCACGGCATGTCCGCGACGGCGGCGCGCAGCAGCACCGAGGCCCTGCTCGAGCGGCTGGGTCTCGCCGAGCGCGCCGGCGAGCAGGTGGAGAAGCTGTCGCTGGGCAACCAGCAGCGGGTGCAGATCGCCGCGGCGCTGGTGCACGACCCCGAGGTGCTGGTGCTCGACGAGCCGTTCTCGGGCCTCGACCCGCTCGCCGTCGAGGTGGTGCTCGCCGTGCTGCGCGACCGGGCCGCGGCGGGCTCGCCGGTGCTCTTCTCCAGTCACCAGCTGGACGTGGTCGAGCGCCTCTGCGACGACCTGGTCATCATCGCGGACGGCACGATCCGGGCCGCCGGCAGCCGCTCCCAGCTGCGCAAGGCGCACGCGCTGCCGCGCTACCGGCTCGAGGTCGACAAGGACGCGGGCTGGCTGCGCGACGTGCCCGGCGTGACGCTGGTCGAGCTGGAGGGCGCCGAGGCCGTGTTCGACCTCGCCCCCGGCGCCGACGACCAGGAGGTCCTGCGCGCGGCCATGTCCCGCGGCGCGGTCCGCTCGTTCGGCCCCGTCACCCCCTCGCTCACCGAGATCTTCCGGGAGGTCAACCAGTGACCACGTTCCAGGCCGCGAAGCTGGTCGCCGAGCGCGAGCTCCGCGTCAAGCTGCGCGACAAGACCTTCCTGTTCAGCACGGTCTTCTTCCTCGTCATCACCGTCGCGAGCTTCGTGATCCCGTCGCTGCTCGACGGCGGGCCCACGAAGGTCGCCGTCACCGACACCGCCGCCGTGGCGCCGCTGCAGGCCGCGGGCTTCGAGGTCACCACCGCCACCGACGATGCGGCCGCCGAGCGGCTGGTCCGCGACGGCGACGTGGAGGCCGCCGTGCTCGGCGGGCCGCGGGTGATCGCGATGGAGGAGGTCCCGTCCGACGTGGTCGGCGCGCTGAGCGTGTCGCCGCCGGTGCAGCTCCTCGACCCGGACGCGATCGACCCGGCGCTGGACTTCCTGATCCCGTACGCGCTGATCTTCTTGTTCTTCATCACGTCGTTCACGTTCGGCATGCAGATCGCGCAGAGCGTCGTCGAGGAGAAGCAGACCCGGATCGTGGAGATCCTGGTCTCCAGCATCCCGGTGCGGGCCCTGCTCGCGGGCAAGGTGGCGGCGATGACACTGCTGGCGTTCGGGCAGATCGCGCTGATCGCGGCCGTGGCGCTGATCGGCGTGCGGCTCGGCGACATGGACACGGCGGTGGTCAGCAAGCTGGGCCCGACGATCGCCTGGTTCGTGCCGTTCTTCGTGCTCGGCTTCATCATGCTGGCGACGCTGTGGGCCGGGGTCGGCGCGCTCGCCGCCCGGCAGGAGGACCTGGCCGGCACGTCCAGCCCGCTGCAGATGGCCGTGATGCTGCCGATGTTCGCGGTGCTGTTCCTCGGCGACAACAAGCCGGTCATGACGGCGCTGTCCTACTTCCCGCTGTCGTCGCCGATGGCCATGCCGACCCGGCTGTTCCGGGGCGAGGCCGCGGGCTGGGAGCCGGTGGTGGCGCTGGTGGTCCTCGCGCTGACGGCGCTCGTGTTCCTGGCGATCGGCGCCCGGGTCTACGAGGGGTCGCTGCTGCGGACGAACGGCAAGACGTCGTTCGCCTCGGCCTGGCGCAGCCGCTCGACCGTCTGACTCCGCTCGTGATGCGGCGGAGGGCCCGGGTGACCGGGCCCTTCGCCATGGGTGGACTACGGGCCGCGCGCCCGGCAGGATCGAGGCATGGCGATGCGATGGGGCATGACCGTGCCGCTGGGCGGGGTGGCACTGGCCGGCCACGCGGCGGTCTGTACGGCGTTGACCGAGGCCGGGTTCACGGACTTCTGGTCCAGCGAGGTCAACGGCACCGACGCGTTCACGCCGCTGACGCTCGCCTCGGTGTGGCAGCCGCGGGCCCGGCTCGGCACCGCGATCGCGCCGGTGTTCACGCGCGGGCCCGGGCTGCTCGCGATGACCGCGGCGGCGCTGGCGGAGGCCGCCCCCGGGCGCTTCCAGCTGGGGATCGGCGCGTCGTCGCCCGTCGTGGTGGGCGACTGGAACGCGGTGGGCTTCGAGCGGCCGTACGCGCGCAGTCGTGACCTGCTGCGGTTCCTGCGCACGACGCTGGGCGGCGGGACGGCCGACGGGGACTACGACACGTTCCGGGTCCGGCGGTTCCGGCTCGAGCGCCCGCCCGCGACGCCGCCCGAGCTGCTGCTCGCGGCGCTGCGGCCGGGCATGCTCCGCCTCGCCGCCGCCGAGGCCGACGGGGTGATCCTCAACTGGCTGGCCGCCACGGACGTGGCGCAGGCGCTCGCGGAGACCAAGGAGGCCGGGCCCGGCTTCGAGGTGGTCGCCCGGATCTTCGTGTGCCCGACCGAGGACGCCTCGTTCGCCCGCACGGCCGGGCGGCGCATGATCGCGGCCTACCTGACCGTGCCCGCGTACCGCGAGTTCCACCGGTGGCTGGGGCGCGAGGCCGATCTCGGCACGCTGTGGCGGCTGTGGGAGGCCGGTGATCGGCGCGGGGCCCTGGCGAGCATTCCCGATCACGTGGTGGACGCCCTGATCGTGCACGGTTCCCCCGCGGAGTGCCGGGCGCAGGTGGCCCGCTACGTCGAGGCGGGTGTCACGGTGCCGGTGATGGCGCTCGTCCCACCCCCGGAGCCGGCCTCGCTGCTTCCCTTGCTCGCGGAACTGGGCCCTTAGAACAGCACCGTCGCGAAGCTGCCCTGCTGGACGAAGCCGCACTTCTCGTAGACGCGGCGGGCGGCGGTGTTGTAGTCGTTGACATAGAGGCTCACCGTCGGCGCGACGCGGGTCAGCGCGTCCCGCAGCACCGCCGCCATCGCGCCCGCCGCGAGGCCGCGCCCGCGATAGGCCGGGTCTACCCACACCCCCTGCACCTGCGTGGTGCGGTGGGTGACGATCGCCAGCTCGGCCTTGAAGATCACCCGATCGCCTTCGAAGCGGGCGTACGCGCGGCGGCCGCGCACGAGCTCGGTGATGCGACGCTTGTAGCCGCGCCCGCCGTCGTCCATCAGCGGCGAGACGCCCACCTCTTCGGTGTACATCGCCACGGCGGCCGGGAACAGCTGGTCGACCTCGCCCGGGCCGACCAGGCGCACGGCGGGGTCCGGGGCGATCGGCGCCTCCCGGTCCGCGACCAGCAGCGGCTGCTGCGGCCGGACGTCGCGCGCGGGACCCCAGTGCACCGAGAGCCGGTCCCACAGGTCGAGGACGGCGTCGGAGCGGCCGATGATCGACGAGCAGATCCGGGGGTCGGCGCCGAGCAGGTCCGCGAAGGCGGCCACGGCGGACGGCGTGGCCCGGACCGGCACGAGGTGCGCGCCCGACCAGCACAGCGACTCGACCTTGCGGCCCGGCCCGTAGCCGTACACGCGGCCGTCGGAGCGCCACCAGTTGAGGCTGTGGGCCGC
>CAKUMG010000784.1 GCA_934667465.1 uncultured Actinoplanes sp.
GCACGGGCCGGGCTGGGTATGGGGAAGCGGCCTGGGCCGGGTCACTGTGCGGTTCGAGGGACCGGCCACCGTGCCGGGGCCGGTGCGCACGTTCGCGGTCGGCGATCCGCTGCTGTCGCCGGCCGATCCGCCGCCGTTCGGCCCGGCTCGCCCCATCACATCGTGACGCCGGCCCGGCCCGATCCGTGCGGAGCAGCACCCGTGTGGCGGTTTGTGGGCCGTCGAGTGGTATTGCTCCGGCCGAAACTAGTGCCTCGTCACGCGGCCTTGAACGGGTAATCGGGGTGGCGGATCTTTGAGTTGGTGGCGTATCCGGTCTTTGGTCGGGCTCGCTGGTTATGCCAGCGGAGGTAGTCACCGATCGCGGCGTCTTGCTCGGCGTGGGAGCGGTGGTCGGTGCCGTTGAGGGCGAAGTAGCGCAGGGCGGCGAACTCGGCTTCGATCCAGTTCAGCCACGAGCTGTGGGTCGGCAGGAACATCAGCTCGACGTTGTTGGACTGGCACCAGGACCGGACGGTGGGGTGTTTGTGCGGCGAGAAGTTGTCCAGAATCAGATGCAGCGTCTGGCCGGGCCAGCGGCGGCGCAGGCTTTTGAGGAAGTCGAGGAACTCGCCCGAGCGCGTAGCCGGACCGGCTTGCCTTGCGGTTTCCAGGCCTTGCCGGGCCGTGGTTGCAGATTCAGCGGCCCGAACTCGTCGACGCAGATGACCCGCCCGCCGGCCGGTGGGTGGTCGTAGAGCTCGAGGATCGCTCGCATCTTCGTCGTGAAGCCGGGATCGTTGCTGGCTTTCCAGGTCTTCGACTGCTGCCAGGTGACGCCGCGTTCGTGCAGGATTCGCCGGACGGTCTCGATGCTGATCGTCTCGACGTGCCCGGCCTCGATCAGGTAGTCGCGCAGCTTGGAAAGCGACCAGCAGGAGAAAGGCCGGCCCAGGAATCGGGGGTCACACCGGGCGATCACGCAGATCCAGTCGCGGACCGGCTCACTGATCTTGTTCGGTGTGCCCCCGCTCCATTTTGGGTCCAGCGCGTCGAACCCCCGTTCGTTGAACGCGTGGATCACGTCGCGGACGTAGTCATCGGTGGCCTTGAGTAGATGCGCGATGTCAGGCGCCGACTGGCCCTGGCCGGACATCAGCACGACGATCGCCCGGCGCAGCTTGACCGGGTTCTTCGCAGTACGCGTGATCTTCTGCAGCCGCTGACCTTCGGCCATCGACAGCGCTCGCACGAACACTTCCGGGCGTCGGCCCACCCGGCACCACCTCCCACACAACAGCGAGAGGGACAGCCTGCCCGAAACGTCGTCAGAACCGACGGATCACACGGCCGACGTTCAAAGACGGGGCACTAGCGGGCAGGAGATGGCCATCTCGGTGGCGGGAACGGCGTGGCCTGTGAACGCTCCGGCCGCGCATGACTATCCCGCAGGGTTCTCCGGATGAAACCGTTCCGCGCGATTGCGGTCACTTACCATCTGCCAGTAGATGTCGGCCAAGTCCTCCGGCGAAGCAACCGGGAACTCCGGGGCCCCGTGCTCTTCGAACGCGGCAGCCGCAGCGGCTGAGACTTCGCTACCGTCGATGAGCGACGCGATGGTGAGCATGCCGGCGTACACGCCACTATCGGCGAGTTCCGCGTATAGTCCGTGTACATAGTTCCGCGTGGAGGCCATAACGGTGCCAAGTCCGGACAGGTTCGGCATCGGCTGAGCGGCAGAGAACCCCTGCGCAAGCAGGAATGCTCCTTCCCCGCGCTCTTGCCATTCCGGCAGGAGCGCGTGGACGATTTCAACCGGAGTAAGCAGCAGTAGCGGCGTAAGGGTCTGCAAGTCGCTCGCCCGGAGATCTACCGCGCGGATGAAAGATTGGTCGAGACTGATCGGACTGTACTCCGCGACGTCAATCCGTCCAAAATGGGCACGAATAGATCCGATCAGCCCTGGCACCACTGCGGGATCGGCGAGATCGGCGGGGAACGGCGCTGATTCGATCCCTTCGACTTCAAGTTCGCGGACGAGCGCGTCGAGACGGTCCGCGCGTCGCGCGACGAGGGCAACCCGGTAGCCCTCCCTGCCGAACCTGCAGGCGACCGCTCGCCCCAGCCCGGACCCTGCTCCAAAAACAGCTATCACCTTGGACATCGCACTCCCCTTCAAGAGGCCGCTCCGCAACATGACAGGCGGTCAAGTTATGACTGCGACCGTAGTGCTAACCTGGCACCCGGTCAAGTTAAGGGTGAAGGAAGGCGGAGGGGCGACATGAGGGCTGATGCGCGCCGGAACGCCGACCGCCTCAAGCGAGCGGCCGTGGATCTCTTCGCGAAGAACGGACTGTCCGTTCCGCTCAAGGAGATCGCGCGAGCGGCCGGTGTGAGTCATGGGACCCTGTACAACCTCTTTGGCACTCGCGAGGTGCTGATCGATGCGGTGATCGACGAAATTGTCGCTGACCGCCTCAGCGATGCGGCGGATCGCGCGTTAGCTCTCGACTGTGCCTGGGAGGGGCTGGCTACCTACGTCGTAGCGGTGTGTGAATTGCAGATCGAAAATCCGGCAATCGCTGACCTGATCAAAGATCCCGCGTTCTTGAACCCATCCCTTCCGTCACTCAAACGCATCTGCGCACAGACCGCAAACGTCTCACGCCAAATAGTGGAGCGGGCGCGACGCGCAGGAGTTACCCGGCCTGAAGTCACCGAGAACGATCTTGTGCACCTCTTCATCGCCGGCAACGCAATCTTTCAAGCGGATGGCAGCACGGCGATGGACCAATGGCGTCGTCACGTGAGTTTCACGCTTGACGGGTACCGCGCCCGAGAAGCCGGCCCCCGGGGCCACGCCGCGACTCACTGAGATGATCACTGAGCCATCTTCATCCTCAGGAGGGGGTGCTCCAGGCCTTGAAAGTGGCGTTGGCGCGTTCGCTGATGGCTCGGATCCGGGCGTAAGAGGGCATCTGATCCTCTAAGGGGATAGTTCACGTTCACACAGGTCATCGGCCGTGATCGTTCGTTAGTCAGACATGGGGATGGAGCGGCGTCCATATCGAACGGACCTGTCGGATGCCCGGTGGGCGTTGATCGAGCCGGTCTTGGTGCAGTGGCGTGAGGCGCGGCGAGGTCTGGGGATCAGGCCGCCGATCCATAATCTGCGGGAGATTGTCAACGCGATCTTGTATGTGGTGCGGACCGGTATGGCGTGGGAGTACCTGCCGCATGACTTCCCGCCGGCGAAGACGGTCTATGACTACTACGCCAAGTGGGAGGCCGACGGCACCACGGCTCGTATCCACGATCTTCTGCGGTCGCGGGTGCGTGAGGTGCTGGGCCGCGATGCCGAGCCGAGCGCTGCAGTTCTGGATGCTCAAAGTGTCAAAACGTCCTGCAACGTAAAGGAATCCGAGCAGGGCATCGACGCGGCGAAGAAGATCAAAGGCCGGAAGCGGCACATCGCCACCGACACCCTCGGACTCCTGCTGGCGGTCGTGGTCACGGCGGCTTCAGTGTCCGACTCCGCCGCTGGCAAGGGGCTGTTGAGCACGCTGGCCGCCGAGCATCCGACGGTGAGTAAGATCTGGGTTGACGGCGGTTACCAGAACTCGGTGCTGCGTCACGGAGCCGGGCTCGGCATCAACGTCGAGAGAGTGCCACGCCGGGCGGAGAAGGGGTTTCATGTCCTCGCGCGTCGATGGGTGGTCGAGCGGACGTTCGGG
>CAKUMG010000785.1 GCA_934667465.1 uncultured Actinoplanes sp.
CTCCTCCTGGCCGGCCGCCTTGTTGCGCTGGGCCAGCGTCGCCGGCGGCGGGGCCGCCTGGGCCGGGTCCGCGCCCGGCACCTCGCCCGCCTTGCGCGCCCGGGCCCGCCGGGCGAACCGCAGCGCGAGCATGAGGACGGCCAGGGCGAGCATGGCGCCGACGACGGACAACGCGACGGTACGCACGACGCCACTGTTGTCGGCGGGCATGACCGCCGCCCGGTTGCCCACGCCCGGGGCGAGCGGGGCGACGATCGCGCCGTACGGGTCCACCAGGCCGGTGCCGTACTTCGCGGGGTCGTCCCAGTTCGTGCCGGTCCGGGTGACCTGCTCGGCCACCTCGGCGGCGGTCAGGTCGGGGTGGGCCGAGCGGACCAGGGCGGCCGAGCCCGCCACGAACGCCGCCGCGTAGGAGCCGCCGCTGCCGGCGCGCTCGATGCTGCGTACGTTGATGCCCGGCGCGACCATGTCGACCGCGCCCGCCGGGTAGTCGGCGGCGAGCTTGCGGTCCTTGGCGACCGCGCCGACCCGGATGAGCCCGTCCGCGGCGGCCGCCGCGGGCTGGGACGGCTTCGAGGCCGGGGTCGGTGCGGGCACCACGACCAGGGCGTCCTTGGCGAGGGCGGCGTCGATCGCCGCCCGTACCGTCGGGTTGGTGGGGTCTGCGTTGGCGCTCAGCAGGATGACCTGCGCGCCGGCCGAGACCGCGACCTGCACCGCGGTGGCGGCGCGCTGGGCGTCGGCCCGCGCCGCCTTCGCGACCAGGCGGATCGGGACGATGGTGGCCTTCGGCGCGATCCCGAAGAGCTTGCCGTCGTTGCGGTCGTCACCGGCGACGATGCCCGCGAGGGCCGTGCCGCTGCCCGCGCAGTCGGTGTCGCCGCGCCCGGAGCCCGCGGCGATGTCGGCGCCGGACTGGACCCGGCCGTCGAGTTCCTTGCGTCCCGCGTCGACGCCGGTGTCGATGACCGCCACCCGCACGCCGGCGCCGTCCGTCGACGACCAGACCCGCTGCGGGGCGAGCAGCTGCTGGCCCCAGGAGGCGGACGCGGAGAACGGTGCGGTCGGCATCTTGCAGGTGGTCAGCGCCGCCACCCGCTGCGCCTTCGAGCCGAGGCCCTGACGCGAGGGGGGTGGCGGGGTGCTCGCGCCCGGTGACGGGGTGCCACCCGGGGGCGGCGCGACCGACGGGGGCGTCACCGTGCCGGAACCGCTTGATCCCGTACCGGTCGAGCCCGAGCCCGTCGACCCCGTGCCCGTGGAACCGGAGCCGGTCGACCCCGTGCCCGTTGAACCGGTGCCGGTCGAGCCGTTGCCGGTCGATCCGGTGCCGGTGGTGGGCTTCGCGGGAGCGGCGGCGGTGGCCGGGAGGGCGCCGTGCTGCACCCCGGTGCCGATCGCGTCCCAGGGCAGTACCAGGTGCCAGCCGGCCTTGAGCGCGCTCGCGTCGGTCAGCCGCCCGCCGTCGGGCTGGGTGCGCCCGGAGTTGAGGGCCAGGATCTCCCCGGCCCGCCCGGCGTCGCCCAGATAGCGTGTGGCGATCGTCCAGAGGGTCTCCGGACGGCCCTGGTAGGCCGCGGTGACCGTGTAGTACAGCACGTACGGCTCGTTCGCGGTGACCGGCTGCGGCGCACGTGCCACCGCCCCGGCCGCCGGGGCAGCCAGGCCCGGGCCGGCGGTCGCTGCCACGCTCGTGAGCGCCGCGACCGCCGCCAGGGCCGTGGTTCCCAGCCGCATCACATCTCCGACTTCAGCTTGAGGGCCCAGTCCATGTCGTCGCCGGACTTGCAGCCGTAGAGCTGGAGCTGGACGTCGCGCCCGGCGTTCGCGTCGCCGGGCACCTCGAGGCAGAGCCCGGAGGCGTCGTTGCGCAGCTGGTAGTGCTGGATCGCACCGGACTTCACGGTCGGCACAAGCCGGAAGTGCTGGTTGTCGGCGTCGTAGCAGCCGGTCTCGTAGATCTTGGTCTCCTGCGGCATGGAGCCGACGCCGGGCGGGTCGATGCAGTAGTTGCTGGACACGTTGCGGATCCAGTAGAGCTGGTTACCGCTGCTGTCGACGGCGCGCGGCACGAACGAGAACTGCTGGTTGTCGGACTGGCCCGGGTTGCACGGCGCCTGGTTGACCGGCCCGTCCCGCGGGCCCGGGTCGAAGCCGGGGATGTCGATGCAGAGCTTCGTGGCGTTGTTCTCGATGTAGTACGGCCCGTACGAGCGCCCGGAGCCGTCCGCGTCCGCGGCCTTGACCGGCGGCTGGTTGGTGCGGCCCGGCGTGGCCGGCTTCTCGGTGCCGACCGGCGCGACCGAGCTGGCCTGCGGGGCGGGCTTCGAGCCGCCCGGCTTGGCGCTGCTGCTGGGTGCGGCGCTCACGGACGGCTTCGCGGACGCGCCCGGCTTGGCGGGCTTCGCCAGGGCGAGCCGTGTGTCCTTCGCGTACTCCTGCTGGGCCTTCTCGACCGCCTGCACGAACGGGGTCACCTCGGCGACGGCCGTCTTGTCCGACTCGCCGCGGGAGAAGGCGGCCAGCGCGGCGGGGTAGTCCTTCGTCTCGTCCACCAGGGCGCACATCGTGCGGCCCAGCCCGGCGATCGCGGCCTTCGCCTCCCATGGCGTGCCGGTGGCGGTCGGCGGCACGTACCGCACCCACACCTGCGGCAGGAACTGCGCGATGCCCTGCTCGCCGGTCGGCCCGAGCTTCTGCGGGTCGAACCCGGACGCCATCATGAGCTGCGCGGCGATCCGGCTCGGCGGCACCTCGGGACACACCTTGCCTGCGGCAACGACGGCCTTGAGATAAGCACCTGGTACGGCGGTCACGGGCGCGTCGGCGGCGGCGACGGGAGCCGCGGCCCCGGCCCCACCCGATGACGGGGCGGCGTCGCCGCTGCCCCCGAAGCGGGGCTGCAGCGCGTACCAGGCGGCGTAGCGCTCGACGGTGTCCACGTACTCGCGGGCGCCCGCCGGGACGGCACCCTCCCCGACGACCTCCTGCAGGCCGATCCGGTGCGCCGCCAGCGCGAGCTGCCACGGGTCGCCCTCGACCTTGATGACCCGGAGCTGCCCGACGAGCTGGCACATGTCGTGCGCCAGCGCGACGATGCTCGCCTCGCGGTCGGTCGGGCTGGCGTCGGGCCAGGGTGCCCACTTCTGCCACGTCTGCGGGGTGAGCCCCGCCGTGCCCTGCGCGCCCAGCTCGCTGATCGCCTCGACGGGCTGCGACCCGAACTGGGACGCGACCATGACCTGACCGGCGAGGCGCGCGGGCGTCAGCGCGGGGCACGACCCCGCGGCATCCACCAGGATCTTGTAGTCGGCGCTGGACACCTCGTTGCCCGCGAGCGGCTCGGCGGCGTTGGCCGAGTTGAGCGTCACCGCGACGGCCCCGCCCAGCACGACGACCGCCAGCGCGGCCCCCACCGCGACCCGACGGTTGACCTTCAATAATCTGCGCATCCCGCGCCGACCCTCCGCACAGTCGTCGTCATCGGATCCGGGCAGCCTGCGCCGGCCGCGCAGAGCGGCGGCTGCAGTGGACCTTCCGGATGGCGAAGGGTAACGCTAGAGGAAGAGGGGTGTCTAACCTCTGTGGACAGGTGGCTACCGGGTGCTAAGGGAGGAAATTCCTGGTTAACCGACAAGTCGGTTACCTGGGCGTTCATGCCCATGTCGGGCATCCTTCGCGCCGCCTGCCTGCGCCGCCGTCCGCCGGAAG